>JALFXR010000192.1 GCA_022787405.1 Bacillota bacterium | reverse complement strand
AGGGTGGACTTGCCGCAGCCCGACTCTCCCAGGAGAACCAGGAATTCACCTTTGTATATATCCAGATTGACACCCTTCAGTACCTTGGTGATGACATCCCCGTTTTTGAATTCACGGCTTATGTCATTGAGAGAAATGACTACCTCTCCAGCATGCCACGGTACAAGCCTGTGTTCATTGTCAGTAATAGCCATGGCAGCCATCATTACCATGATTTCGCACATGTCGGCATCTTCCTCAGTAAAGGCTCTGTTTCCTGCCGTGGTTATGAGCTGGATGCATCCTAGATTTTCATACTCGTTGGAGAATGGCACGCAAATCATTGAGGCTACCTGGATTCCTTCAAAATCAGCCTCTGTAAATGTGTCGGGATGCGCTGCAAAATCCGGCACATATTCACTCTTCTGTGTTTCATATACCCTTCCTACACAGCCCTCCCCTGTTGAATGAGTCTTGGACATCATATCCAGGGGACTGATCCAGTAATACGGATGTAGTTTATCCTTGTCAAACTTGTCCGCATACCATATTACAGCCTGCTCAGCATTACAGTTTTCAATAATAATGCGCAGACTCCCCTGAAATGCTTCGTCGAGAGTCTCGGCGTTTGCGATGCATTTCTGTATTTTACCTATCGCAAGATAATAATTTTTTATGGAAGCATCCATTGCAGCTTTCCCTCCTCGTATTTACCAGTTTCTGTTTACTTTTCCGCATTCCTGCATATCTCCAGATAATCTTTACTTACCTGGCGAAGTCGGGCACTCATCTGCTGCATGAGCATAAGTACCTTGGCAGGTCTTTCGCGGAAATAATCATCAAACGTCTCTGCATCTACCGTCTTTAGTCTTGTATTTGGTTCCAGCGCTACTGCCGTGGCCGAGCGTGGTGCATCCTCTATAAGCGCCATTTCACCGAGGAAATCACTTTCTCCAAGCTCTGCCAGAAGCTTCTGGTCCGGAGTTCCGAAGTCACTGTAGATTCCCACCTTTCCGCTGTAAATATCGTACATAAAAGGCTCATAATCTCCCTTCTCAAAGATTATATCTCCCTTGTTGTATTCACCTGGTTTTCTGTTCTTTGCCTTTGAATCGGCACCTCCCAGATTTTTAAGCTTTGAAAGAATTCCTCCGGCATGCTTGCCTGCAGGCTTCTCATCAGCAGGGCATACCTTGGCATAATCCTCTGTAGTCTTCCTTATTCTGAGGCTCAGCTGCTTCATTATGTTATAAATTCTTTCTGAATGCCCTCTGAAATACTCACTGAAGTCTCCCTGGGCAATCTTCTCAATACATGTTTCATCTTCCATGCTCACGGCTGTTGCCGAACGAGGGTAGTACTCAATCATACCCATTTCTCCGAAGAATTCTCCTGCTCCCATCTCAGCGACAAGTTTCTCGTCTTCAGTACCGTACCCTGCATAAATTCCTACTCTTCCCTGAAGGATGTCATACATCCAGTCCTCAAATTTCCCCTGTTCGAAAATGACCTCTCCTTTTTTTAACGTTTTCCTTTCCATTGACTGATTACCCATTTAAAATGTTCTCCTTTCACCGTTTAAAAAGTGCGCTATCTTATTTTCATGTGAATTAAATTGGTAAATGGACCATCCGCAGACTTTCCCTCTGCAGTAAGGTCTGTGTATTCTATCTTTTCCGTCACGCTTTCTAAAATCTTAAGGGCCAGTATATCGTCAGAATTCATCGGGTCGAATCTCCCGCCAGTATATTTTATCTCCATATTAACCTGGTCTTTTGCTGCGAGACAGCTGACGGTAATTTTCATCTTAAAGTCTCCCTCAAAATGAGGTATCAGGCTCTGCATGCACATTTCCTCAAAAGCCGACTGAAGGTGGTTGAGAGTTCTGCGGGACAGATAGTGGCTCTGTCCGAATCTTTCCAGCTCCGTGACCAGTCCGAGAAAATCAAAATCGCGGGACTGTATTTCCACCTCGAAGGCAAAATTTCGGCTGACAAACCGTCGTGTCAGTTCTCTCTCCGGGTGCTCGAAAATCTGCTGCGGAGTTCCGTCCTCATAGATACCGCCCTGATCCATGTAGAAAACCCTGTTTGCCACCTCTCTTGCCAGTCTCATATCGTGTGTCACTATGAGCATGGTCAGGCCTTTCTGTGCCAGTCCTTTGATTACAGATTCAACCTCACCTTTCATAGCAGGATCAAGAGCCGAGGTAGGCTCATCAAACAGAATGATTTCGGGGTCCATGGCAAGTGTCCTTGCAATAGCCGCTCTCTGCTTCTGACCTCCTGACAGTTCGTCAGGATAGCTCAGCATCTTGTCGGCAAGTCCGATGGCTTTGAGGAGTTCCATGCCTCTGTCGAAAGCCTCCTGCTTTGTTTTGCCCATCAGATCCACCGGTGCTGCCATCAGGTTTTCTATGACAGTCATATGGTTAAACAGGTTAAATGACTGAAACACCATGCCCATTTTTTGCCGTACTTTGTTTATATCACAGCTTCCATCGGTAAGGTTCCTGCCATCCACGATAACCTCTCCTGCTGTCGGAGTTTCCAGCATATTTATGCATCTTATAAGAGTGGATTTGCCCGTTCCCGAAGGTCCGATTATGGAAATCACATCTCCTTTTTTTATTTCCACATTTACGTCCACAAGTGGAGTTGATGAAGGGTATTCCTTTTTCAGATGCCTTATGGTGATCATTTAATCTTCACCCCCTTCAGGACTGTCTCTCTGTTTCTCCTCTTGGGTTCAAACAGCCGCTTAGCTTTTCCCATGGCAAACCAGATGAGAGAAATAAGTGCAAAGTATATCAGTGCTGTGCAGATCAGCGGGAAAAAAGCCTCATATGTACTGCTTCGGATTATATCACTCATCTTAGTTAAATCTTCCACTGCGATATAGCCTACAACCGATGTACCTTTTATCAGTGATACAAGCTCGCCCTGATAAAACGGCATAAACTGGCTCATTGCCTGAGGAAGAATTATTTTAAAGAAAGTCCTGTTACGGCTGTATCCCAGCGAATATGCGGCTTCGCTCTGCCCCATATCTACGCCTGCTACGCTGACACTGAGATTGTTGTACACAGACGCTCCTACTGTCAGAGTGAAAGCCATTATGGCCACCCAGATGCCGTCAATTCCGGAGCTTCCGAAGATAACATAAAACAGTATCATAAGTACCACGACGATAGGTGTTCCTGCCATAATCCTGGTATACACCTTTGCTGCCCTTAAAACAGGTCTGCCCCATGCCCTGCTGAGCATGTAGAGTCCGAATCCCAGGGCAGTTCCCAGGGCAGCCGCACAAAGAGTAATAAAAATAGTGTTGCCTATACCTTTAACGAGGATTTTCCATCTGGACTCACGGATAAAGGTTTTCTCGAAATTTTCCTTCATACCGTCAATGAAGCCGGTACTGCGCTCTTCACTTCTTATGGCCATGACAACATTGCCGTTATGATACGTATCAGAAAAGTCAACACCTTCCTTGCGTTCATCGGTCATGGTTATCCCGGCAGCACCGAAATCATATTTCCCGGTCATTACTCCGGGAATGATTCCTTCGAAAGTCATGTCTGTAATTTCAAGACCATATCCCTTTTCGCGGCAGAATGCAGCCGCAAACTCCACATCAAATCCCGTATATGTGTTGTTCTTCACGTAGACGAAAGGTTTAACCGATGAGGAGACAGCCATCTTAAGGGTTCCTTTTTCGGCCTTAAGATCTGAAAGGTCCACCATGGCACTTTCCCCTTCCGGCTCGCTTTCGCCGAACCATTTCGCCTCCAGAGCCTCCATGGTACCATCTGCTTTTTTAGCTGCAATAAAGTTGTTTATCTCCTCCTTGAGACCGTGACTGCCTTTTTTGAACACATACCCATAGCTGGACTGATAAATAGTTTCATCTATGTAGCTGATTTTTCCCTTTTCCCACTGAAGAGGTGCCAGAAAGCATTCGTCCATGAGGAAACCGTCAATTTTACCCTGCTCCAGACTCAGTACCATATCGGTTATCAGGAGATAGTATTTGCACTCAGCCTCAGGAAAGGTCTTCTTGCTCATTTCTGCAAAGGATGACCCGGTCAGAAGCCCGATTCTGGCATGCTGAAAGTCGTCAAGGCTGTCAAGTTCATTCTTTTCCTGCTTGCACCCCAAAAGACTTCCGCAGATTGCTGCCAGAAGCAGAATTACAAGGATAATCTTTGCTGTCCTTCTTTTCCCCATTACTCGTTCTCCTTTATCACCTGAAGATACCATGCATCAAAATCCCGAGGATATGCCGTAAATCTCAGCACCAATCCTTCTTCCTTCAGATACATCACCTTGGCAAATACCTTTTGAGGCACATCACCGCTTTCGCCCGGCATTATGTAAAACTGCAGGTTGTCAAACTGCTCTATTGCCTCATCTGTTTCCATCAGCGCCTCCTCCTGAGATATCGCCCTGATGATGCCATGCTTTACATTTTCATCTCTGTGCTTATCCTTAATCACATGGAAATCCACTGTGAGAGGTTTTCTGAGCACAGTAAGTTCAGCTTTCTCTTTTTCGCAGGAAAGGTTATATGGTTCTCCTATAGCAGTCACGTGAGAAAGCACAATAGGCTTTTCCACGCCCTTAGGAAATACCTCCTGCATGGATACAACTGTAACAGGCGCATCAATCCTTGCCATGGTCATAGGCGAAACCAGTATCTGACCACCTACGGTGTAACTTTCAATCCGTCCGCAAAGGTTGATATTGCTGCCGATGACGTTGTATTTGGTTCTTTTCTCAGAACCAATATTTCCTACAATAGCCTCGCCGGTATTGATGCCTATGCCCATCTCAAGAACCGGGAATCCTCTCTCCCTGTTCCACCTGTTGATTTCGGCCATAGCAGCCTCCATCTCCACAGCAGCTGCCACAGCGTCTGCTGCATGACTCCGGGATTTTACCGGTTCACCGAAAAGCACAAGAATACCATCGCCGATAAACTCAATTACCGTCCCGCCGTGCTTTTCAATTATTTCTGTCATTTCTCCCAGATAATGATTGAGCATGGTGACAAGGCTTCGCGGATCCATTTGCTCGCACATAGCGGTAAAGCCTCTGATATCGCTCATCAAAGCGGTAACAACCTGTTTTTTCCCTCCAAGAACCAGACCGTCAGGTGTCTCCAGAAGCTGCCTTACGATTTCGTCAGAAAGATACCTGCCGAAGGTTTCCCCCAGCAGCTTGTTTCTCATTTCAAGCTGGCTGTTAAGACGCTTTATCTTTTCCATAGCCTTCACGGCATCCCTGAGCTCCGTCAGCTCACTTATATCACTGAGAACGGCAATTATACCGATTTTATCCTCTCCTTCTCTGAGAAAGGATGTCGTAATATTCAGCTGCTTGGTCACCTCTCCTGTGAAATATGACACCGCATTCCTATGGGTTCCGGTGCGATCATAAACTGCATCCAGAACTGCCTGATTGAAGCCGTCGTTTTCCTCGTATTCGAAGAAACACCTTGCAAAAGGCCTGTCCAGAAGCTCTTCTTCTGTTCTATCCAGAATGTCAAGCGCAGCGTTGTTCAGGAATTTTATCCTGCCGTCAAAGCCTATGGCCATAACGCCTTCGGACATGTCCCTTATTATACCGCGCCGCATCTTTTCAATATTATCCATTTTTGTGAACTCTGCAGGCTATCTGCTATTCGATAGCCAGAATGTCAGCAAAGCCTGTCATCTCAAATACTTCCATTACAGCATCGCAAACGCCCTTAAGCTTCATGCTGCCCTGTTTGTTCATCTTTTTCTGTGCAGCAAGGAGCACACGAAGGCCGGCAGATGAAATGTATTCAAGAGCGTTCATGTCCAGCACCAGTTCCTTGATGTCTGCAGTCTCTTCATTTACCACCTTTTCCAGTTCAGGAGCTGTAACGGTGTCCAGTCTTCCCTCAATAGCCAGTGTGAGAGTATCATTGTTTCTTTCCTTGTTGATAGTCATTTTTGTTCTCCTTTTTATAATTTTTTTGTCATAGTAAGGATATTTTCGCCGTTTTCGCGAGCATATCCGATTTCATCCATTGTCTTTTTGCAGATAAAAATTCCAAGACCGCCAATTTCACGCTCTTCTGCGGAAAGGGTAATGTCAGGGTCCGGTTTTTCCAGCGGATTAAAAGCAATCCCTTTATCGGCGATTCTGAAGGTAATGCTTCGGCTTTCACTGTCGAAAGCTATTCCGAAACTTACCTGGCCTTCCTCATCAGGATAAGCATAGTGAGCCACATTTACGAAGACCTCCTCAATAGCAACTGTGAGCTGCATCATGGCCTTCGGCGGACATTCAGCCTTCTCAAGTTCTTCTTCCGCAAAGGCAAGCACATCATTCAGTGCGCTGTCATCTGCCGGGAACAGTCTTTCTGTCATGCCTTCACCTGCCTTCCTCTTTTTAAAATCAAGCATTAACATGGTTATATCATCAAACTGAGGGGCTTCACACACAAAGCTGTCGATATCGTTCTTCAAATCGGCCAGCATCTCCTCGGCTGTATCCGCCTGGCATCTGTTGAGAAGGCTTTCCAGCCTGTCCTCTCCGTAAAGCTGCTGGCTGCTGTCTGTGGCCTCCGTCACACCGTCGGTATAGAGGAAAATTCTATCTCCCGGGTTCAGTACCATCTCGCTCTGTCTGTATCTGGTGGTGTCCATTCCCGCCAGCACGAAGCCCGGCCTTGATCTCAGATATTCAAACTGTCCTCCGGCTTTCTTGATGAGAGGCGGATTGTGTCCTGCATTTGCATATTTAAGGAGTCCGCTTTCCAGGTCCAAGATACCTATCCACGCAGTTACGAACAGTCCTGCGTCATTACCGTCGCAAAGCAGTCTGTTGACTGTGGTGAACACCTGCCCCGGTTCCTGACCCATCTGGGCGTAATTCTTTATGAGAGTCTTGGCGATGACCATAAACAGGGCCGCCGGCACTCCCTTGCCGGAAACATCAGCCATAACAAATGCCAGATGATTTTCATCCGTCATAAAGAAGTCGTAGAAGTCACCTCCCACCTCCTTGGCAGGCGTCATGGTGGCATATATATCGAACTCATCATACTCAGGGAAAGCAGGGAAAATACACGGCAGCATATGAGCCTGAATGTCCGATGCCAGAGTAAGCTCGGCATTTATCCTTTCCTTTTCGGCAGTCACACTTTTAAGATTGGTTATGTATGTCTCAAGATCCTCCACCATGGATACGTAGGAGCGGGCAAGATTGCCCACCTCTGAATCATCAGAAGTATACTCGGCACATTCATCTATAAATTTTTTACGGTCTTCATCTCCGGAATGCTCCACATAATAGTTTTCTGCGATTTCCGCCAGATGCTCCACAGGCCTGGAAATGCGTTTTTCCGTAAACCACATGAAGCCCATGGAAAGGGCAAAGTAGAAATTGAGCGCCAATGTTTCAAAAATATAAATCCGTCCGAATACGCTTACATCAGAACCGCTTTCTGCCATAATATCAGTGATATAAACGGCGGCACCCACCAGGATGCAGATGCCCAGACCTGTTATTATGGTATTAATAATCATCCTCTCGTTAAGTGAGAATGTGAGAATCTTCTTGTCAGTTCCGCCTTTCACTCTCTCAAGATAGCGTTCGAGGAGATGCCCCACAATCATCAGCGGACATCCGAAAATAAGCCCTGCATCGAAGCAGTTCAGGAGCATATAAAGGCTGTTGATGGACATGAAGTCGCTTATCGAATATGCTTGGTTCACAATTCCGGAGAACACAACCATAATGACTGCATCAACTACTATCACCAGACAGAACTTCAGTATTCTGGAAAGGCTGTCCAGCTTATACTGACTGCCGTCATGTTCTCTATTTATCCTCTTCCACAGGTAATAGGGCACCATGCCGTATATGATCTGCTGCACTACGCCTATGAGGGCATAGGATATGCCGTATCCGGAATACATGTCCATGATAAAGCTTCCTGCAGCACATCCCAGAGCAGCCGGAAAGCCGAATATAATGCCTACCACAGGCGTAAGAGCTGTGGTTATACGCATATCGGTTATTTCAGATGCCATGAGCCATACCCTGAAAGGCAGGGTCAGCAGTATGAACAGCAGGCAGGATGTGACGAAAAGAAAAATCGCCGCACCTGTCTTGTCGTATTTTAATTTCATCTTTATTATCCTTTCGTTTCCATGGTATCAGCCAGGGCCTTTACCGCTGCCGGTATCTCAGGTGAAAAATCCAGATACCAGTTTATACTCTCCGATATATACTTTCTTTTAAAAGCTTCATCTGCAGTTACCGCACTCCGCAGATTGTGCAGTCTGTCTGCGGCCTTAACCGCAGAAGCCATGGGATTATTCTTAATCCCGGCTATATATTCCGACATGACATAGCCTTCCTGCTTGGTCAGCAGCTTTACTGCCGTAAGTACATCTGTTCCGCCCAAAGCCTCTATTTCATCCTCTGAGGCATCGGTGTCCTCCAGAAGGTCGTGAAAAAGTCCGGCTATCAGGTAATCTTCTCCATACCCTTTTTCTCTCAGGATTTCAGCTACAGCCTGAGGGTGAGTTATATATGGTTCTCCACCCTTGCGGTACTGTCCCTCATGTCTGGCACGGGCATATTCCAGTGCCTTATTATATCTGTCCAGACATGCCATCCTGACCCTCCTGTTTTATGTCCGCATACATTTTAAACAGACGCTTTGCCTGTCTTGCAGCTCTTTCCTTGTTATTCACAGACAAAGCTATGAATTCTGCCGCCTGTTCCTCGTCGTAGCCGCCTGAAACCAGCTGTGCACGGCACAGGAATCTGAGGGCAACATTGGAAGCCAGAATATCCAGCTCCGAACCCTTAAGCACCCTCTCTGCCAGCTTATATGCCGGTTCTTCATTTCTTTCCAGCATTCTTGCCAGGTCGCCGATAGTTTCTATCTTCAGCCATTTAAGCTGCGGAATGTAAGCCTCCGGATTAATCTCGTTGATTTCGGAATTTTCGATTGCAGCAAGCCTGTTGATAAAATCTCTCATCTGACCGTTGCTGCGCATATATTCATCAAGAGAAATCATATCGATAAGCACATCATCAGCATCATTTTCTATGATTTTTCTCTTCGTTTCCTCGGTATAACGGTTCATGTCATCTCTGACCCGTACAAACTCGTTATCCGCTATCTCCAACAATCCCGCCAGTCTGGCAAATTCCCTTGTAACAGCCCTAGGCACACCGAACTGGCTCTTATATCCCAGATCGTGGTTGATATCCGACCATGCGTGCTGGAGCATAGTTCTGATCTGTATTTCAAATCTCTTGTGGCACATCTCCTCCGGGCAGTCTCCTCCCTGAGGCACGGAGCATATGTAGTGAAGTGAGAGATAGCCGAAGGAATCTGCCTTCATGAGAGCTCTCTTGTCGCTGGACTTGTCCCAGTCGATTACGAAGGTCTGCTCCACCAGATGTCCGATTTTATCAACATCATCGTTGAAATAGCATATTATTCTGGCGCCCAGTATATCCGTAAGGTCATCCAGGCTCTGATAGCCATCACCCTTTCTGTAGAGCTTGCCCTCGAGGCTCTTCTCGTCCTTGATGCGATGCTCTATGCTCATTACAGGAATACCGGCATCCTCGGTCATAGACCGGAGCATTGTGTGCACCGTCTCTCCCAGCCTGATGAAATCATCCTTCTGCGTTCTGTATTCGTCCATTATCATTCTGTCTTTTACGTTCATTTTCTGTCATTTCCTTTCCGCTGTCTCTATCCGAAAATCATTCCGAACAGTCTGCACAACAGTCCGTATAATGTATTTCCCACCATGGAAATGGTCAGCACAATGCAGAAGTAAAGCAGCATGCTTTTTTTGCTCACCGCACTGCGGGATATGTCAAAATAAAAGTTGTAGTGCGACTTCATGTCCCGGTCACGTTCCTCAACCCACTGATAGTTGATTGCATCTCTGCATTCAAAGCCCGGCGGCGCATAGTCACTGTAAAGATTTTCCTCCAGGCGTCTTATTCTGTAGCAGCCGTAATCATTAAGCTCGTATTCGTCGCTAATGGAAATGGATACGAGGGCCTTACGCAGATTCTGATCATGGAGTGTACTGATGTTGCTGATTTCCGGCGGCAGCAGTCTGGCCTCGTTGATTCTTATGGCGTACCCGTACTTTTTAGTAACAATCGGCGTGGTTATGGTTTCATGAAGCCTGCTCATGGCACCCAGCACATCGGTTTTTTCCTCAAAAGCTTCATCCATGGACTTATGGGGAACTCTGAAGATCAGATACAATTCGTCTGCTGTAATCTCATCCCTTATCATAGTCAGGTCTATGGTAACCAGTGTCCCCGACGACAATTTATGAAGCCTTGACCCCTTCTCCGAACGCTTTATTATATTGAGGAGATGTTTTCCATACTTTATCTCAAATATATTACCTTCACCGCTGTCTCTTACACTGCAGCTGTTATTAAAAAGACCTCTGAGAATATCCTCGTCCTTCAGCATTGATGAGAGATCATTCATTTCGTTTTCTTCAACTTCAAATGGTATGTAGATGTTTACCTCTCTGGCATTTCTGGCGCCGTACATTCTGACGCCGATATCCACAAAGTTCTTTCCCGACGGATTTATCCACTCGTTAAAATACACAGTGCTCTTTTCATCTCCGTCTATCCACACGGCCCAGCCGTCATCTGCAAAATGCCTTATCTTAGATCCCATCAGCCATCTGTTCCTTTCTTTCTGTCATTACAGCTCTATCCTTCGAACCTGAATACATTGCGGTTCAGCCCCGATGTCTTCAGGTATCTTTTACTCTCCTGTTTTTCCATTATACCGGCCACCACATATTGGCGAAGAGAAGATACATCCGCATCCACATCGGTAATGTCAAAAATCACACCGTCATCTCTGAGTATCATTGTTATTTCGTCATCTGTTATCAGTGTACACTCGCAGGTCACTGTCTTTCCCTTGTTCTTTTCACCTATGAGAAGGCAGGCATCCTCGATGATGAGCATTACATTCATAATGGTTCTGTCCTGCACCTTCTTTTCTCTCAGCAAAGCTTCCGCTCTGTTCCGCATGTCGATTATCTCTTTTTCCGTTATGCGGGCATCAAAGATGCACACCTTTTCGTTCTGAACCGGATCCAGCAGAAGAGGAAATGTCAGCTTTCCCTTTATCCTGTACACTATGAGGGCTCCGCAGGCCAACGTCAGTATATATGAAAGCATAATACCTGCCCAGATGCCGTTGATTCCGGCAAGGATCCCCATAGGAACCGCCAGCAGCAGAGGGAGAATCAGGTTGTTGAGCATGGATATGAAAAATGCAAGCCCGATTCTTTTCATATACAGGAAGTACGATGTAAACAAAAAGCATAATGCCGCAAATGGCATGCTGAAAGCTGCGATTCTCACAGCGGTTTTAGCCATGGATGCCAGCACAGGGTCGCTAACTCCGAATAGTCTTACAAATAATCCGGCAAATATCAGAACCAGCACCGTGGCTGCGATACCCTCTATTACAGCCAATTTACCGGCGATTTTCATGCTTGACGTAATTCCCTTTGTGTTTCCCTCGCCGTTGTATACTGCTACAAGAGGCTCCAGAGCCTGCCCGAGTCCGTCAAAGATTACCGTCATCTCCACCAGACTTGCCACGACAGTAAGGACAGGCAGATATTCACTTCCGAAATTATGTATAATCAGTTTATTGAAAACAAGCAGCTGGATTGCCAGAAAGAGATACATTCCCGCATCAACTATGCTGAATTTAATCACATCAAATATGGTTCTGAGACTTATAAACCATACAAACCGCAGTGAACTGCATTTCCTTAAAAAATGAATTATCAGCACGGCCATGCTGAGCACGCAGCCTATGACTGAGCCAAGGCTTACACCGGCTATCCCTATAACCCTGCACAGCAGTACCGAGGAAAGGATATTGCCGCCCACTTGAAGAACATATGAAAGGTTGCAGATAAGCTCATCTCCGTCACAGTAGACCGTATCCACCAGGGTAACATAAATGGGCATTACAAGTGCCACGAACTTAAAATATCTGTAGTACTGTTCCGCATAAGAATATATCTCCGGAGACGGATTGTAATATCCCAGGAAGACGTCCTTTATCAGGAAAACTGTCATGAATAATATGATTCCTGCGCCCACAGCTGTTATGATGCCCTGCCCGAAATATCTGTCCGCCGCATCCTTGTCCAGCTTTCCCATTTCAAAGGAGTAACATACGGTAGTGCCAACACTGATAACCGTCCCGACGAACACCACTATGGAAAACAGTGGTGTTACAATATTAAGTCCGGCAAGAGCAGCTTCTCCCAGCATATTACCTATAATGATGCTGTCTGAAAGCAGCATGAGATACTCGATAGCCATAGCAAAGCTGGCGGTAAGCACCAGCGATGTAAACCTTTTTTCGCATAACGATCTACTTTTTTTCATAAAAACTCCTTGAGGCTTCATATCATCCGATGCTGATTATTTCGGAAACAGCCATCACAATTATGCCGGCCAGCACCAGACCTACGCACAGATACTGGGAAGGCCGCAGTCTTTCCTTGAGTACCGTCCCGGAAAGAACCACAGAAACCACGCAATAGGCAGAAATTATAGGTCCTGTAAGCAGCGGGTCCAGAGCCATTGCGAATATGTAGAATGCATTTCCCAGCAGTTCGCCTATTCCGGAGGCTGCCTTGATGATTTCGCTCTTTTGGAAAGGGTTATAAGGTTTTTTTCTCACTATCAGGAGATAAATCCAGAGAATAACCGCAACCACAAAGAAAGCGAGGTTATATAATATCAGATAGTCTACGGCACCTATGCCCTCCTGACCATCTGTTCCGTTCAGAATATAATTATCTATTACAGTTCCTGCCGCATCCATAAAGCAGAATGCCAGCGGGAACAGGAGCGCCACAGCTCCGTACCTGTACTTGTTGTTTCCCGGATCGGACGCTTTTTTCTCTCTTGACAAGTTATGCTGTACTGCAGCCATAGACAGTATACCTGCAGTTACGAGGACGACCCCCACCCAGTCCATAGGGGAAACCACCTCGGAAACGGCAGAGATTCTGCCGGAGTAGAGGTAATATGCCAGAATAATCAGCATGGCTACAGCTCCGGAAGCATTCTGTATCGGTGAAAACACCGAAAGCTCGAGGTATTTCAATCCCACAAACCCAACCATTATGGAAATGATATAGAGCAGTGCCGGCGGCACAAACTCTATGTATTTAGCAGACAGCTCGATGATAGATGCTTTGCTCTCTGAGAAAGGCAGCAGCATGAGAAACAGTACACCCATGGCCATGCCTGTCCAGATTGTAAGCTTTATATGGAAATCCTTGTCATTTTCGTCTACGCTCATCTTGCTGAAAACGTCCGTAACGCCCCAGCTGATTGTAGATATCAGTGTCAGTATAAGCCAAGCCAAAATGTGTTTCCTCCGCTATATCATTTTTCATTCTTAACCGTGTTGGTATCAAAAAAATAATACCCCACCTTAAAGGGGTATTATACCATAGCAAATCTTACAAAATCATTACAAAATTCCCGTTATTTCGAGCCCTTTCGGAAAAGAAGAGCGCAGGTTTCCTCCGCCCAGCTGTACTGGGACATATATTCACCGCGAAACTCCGGCCTGCCTGTTCTCAGGTATTGCAGATAATCGCAATCCAGCTGCCGGACATCCACAGCATAGGTGTTTCCGTTCTTGACCAGAACGTCTTCCGCCCCTGCATCCTTGAGAGAATGCCGCAGATCATCCACAAGCTGATAAAAATAATTCATCTTGCGCGCATCATCTCCCTCTTCCCACAGTCTGGTGCATACCTGTCTGGCCGTTACTCCTGAACCTCTTCTGTCGACAAGAAATGCCAGAAGCTCTCTGGCTTTGCTGCGCCTGAAAACAAGAGGTTCTCCATCGGCGAAGACCTCAAAATTGCCGAAGCACTGTATCACCAGTTTCTTTTCCTTGTTTCTCTCACCATTTACGTGATCAATCTCCCGCTGTACCGCCTCAGCAGTTATCGGCTTCATAAGGTAGCCCGAAACATGCAGCTGAAAAGCATCTACAGCATACTCAGAATAACCTGTACAGAAAATTATCTTGCACCGCGGCCTGAGCTTAAGGAGTTTTTCTGCCAGTGCCATTCCGCCCATTCCTCTCATACTTATATCCAGGAAGGCGATGTCCACATGATTTTTTTCCACCCATTCCAAAGCCTCGGTACAGGTGGTGAACTCTAATACCGAGGAAACATCAGGTGATACTTTAACGGCCTGTGAAAGCTGTTCAAGCATAGGTCTTTCATCATCTACAGTTATAGCTATCATTTTACACCCTCCTTGGGAATAGATATGAGAGCGGTAGTGCCTTCGCCGATAGTGCTCTCCACCTTGAGGTCGCCTCCGCACATTGCCTCTATACGCCTTTCCGTGTTCTGGATTCCGACGTGCTTCCTGTCATCATGTACTGCAGACACATCGAAACCGACGCCGTTGTCTTTTACACATACACAGTATTCCTTTTCCGTCTCATACGATGAAATCTCCACTCTGCCGCCTTTTTCCATGCCCATAAGGCCGTGCTTGATTGCATTTTCAACCAGAGGCTGAACGGAAAGTGCCGGCAGCATAAAATCCTCCGAGTCAAGGCTGAACACGATTTCTATATCAGGGAAGCGCACCTTTTCAATGTTTACATAATGCTTGACATGCTCCATCTCCCTCGAAAGGGGTATTGGTTCCCTGTTGTCCAGCTCACTGAAATTGCCTCTCAGGTACATGGAAAAATCGTCTGCCAGCTCTGCCGCCTTTTTCGGGCTGCTCATGCATAAATGGCGTATTGTGCCAAGAGTATTGTATATGAAATGAGGCTGAATCTGGCTGAGCATAATAGAGATACGGCTTTCCTCAAGTTCCTTCTCCAGAAGTTCAGCCCTGTACGCCGTCTGATAATTCAAAATTATATTTGCAGCAGTTTTGCAAATGTGTACCAGAAGCAGCACTCCAAAAATAATTTTGGTTATAGTGAAATGTGAGTACATATTGGCTCCTACTCCTGCCAGGTCCAGCATTATGGCCCCGTACAGCAGAACCGATGATGACGGAAACAGTCTTTCCTTTCCCTCCGTCTGCCTGAACTGCCATGCACTGCAGCACAACATGATAAGGCTGATAACCTCCTGCAAAACTGCCCAAGGAAGATACATATCGTAAATCGCCGATACACCTGTGCAGAAAAGTACGATTATCGTTCCTTCCGCTGCGGCGCTTATATACAAAGCTATTTGAGCAATTTTTCTTTTTTTGCCGGTAAGTCTTCCTGCTGCAGCAAACCCCAGCATCAGAGTAAAAAGCATGATACATAAACATTTTCCATATGTATTGAAAATGATTCTGCTGCTTACCAGCGAAATGTCAACAGTGTCCAATATGGTGTATGCGCCTGCAAAAAAAGTCATAGCTCCATACTCCCATATAGACAATGCTCTCGAAAAGCGGGCAGCAGATGCAGCCGCCGCAGCTCCTATAAGCATAAAGGCTGTAATGATAGCTATCAGTCCCGCTATCCTGAGTGGCCGCCCAAAAGGCTCCAGATACCCTGCCATTACCTGGTCATTATCAGGCCCTATGTAAAGATTGGAGAAAAAATATCTGTAGGCATTTCGGTTGCAGTATCGGTGAGGATTTGCCAGAGTAATCTCCACCTCATCTTCAGGTGATATCCCCGGTGAAAAGATATTTTCCCACCTGCTTCCGCACATATCAGTGAGAAATCCCGCCTCCATCATGGCGCTTTCCATATAGAGCTCTCCGTTGACGCAGATCCTGTATCCTATGTGGTCGAGATAAAAATTCAGCCTCGCTCCCTGAGCCACCTCGTAGTCAAATCTCAGTCTGGCAGTAAGTTCACCATCGTATGCCGAAAGTTCCGAGAGAGCCTCCTCGCTCAAAGGCTTCCATTGTCCCCCGTCAATACTGTATTCTCCCTCAAAAGTTTCCGGGATAGGCATGCTGGCTATCGCCTGATTACTGCCTGAAGTCATTGCAAAAAGGCACACCGCAGCCAATAATATAATAACTGCCTGTGCCGCAAATTTTAGTTTTTTGTTTTTATTTTCAAGTTCTTTGCCCAATGTCTACCTCCGGCGTGTAATCAAAGAGTTTCCTTCCGGCAACATATTTAGCGCACAATCCAACCATGTCAAGGGATAGATAGGCAGCTCTTTCAAGGCGGTCATGCAGCGTCAGTTCTCCTGGATAAGGTATATACGAATCATCCAGAATGACAGCGCTGAAATCGTAACCTTCTTCAAAGCTTCCTACCTTTCCAAAAAATTCCCCGCCGCCTTTGGTACCCAGATAGAATGCCTCGTCAAAGGAGAGAGGTTTCATGTTACGGTCCTCAAGACGCCAGTACATTTTGGAAGCCTGCACCGCATGGCAGACTGCCTGCAGCATGGATTCCGTGTGTCCTCCTGCCACATCACTTCCAATTCCTATTTTCAGTCCCTCATCTATGTACTTTCTGACAGGCGCAATGCCGGAGGAAAGGTTTACGTTTGAAGCAGGGCAGTGAGCCACGAATACCCCGTTGTCATGAAGCCTTTTTATCTCATCCTCAGAAGAATATACACAGTGCGCCATTACCGTTCTTATGCTCCTGCCTCGTCTGTGGTCCTCTCCGAACAGCCCGTAACCGTCATAAGCATCTCCGTAGAACAGTGCGTCGGGACAGTGCTGCCGCACCCATTCTATTTCTCCCGGATTTTCTGACAAATGAGACTGTACCGGCAGGTCATAAGCATTCTGAATCTCCCGCAGCTGTTCAAGCAATTCAGGAGTACAGCATGGAATGAACCTTGGCGTAAGAATGGGTTTCGTATTTTTATATTTTCCGTTTACACTGTTTATCCAACCAAAGGTGTCAAATGCGGAATAGTCTGCACTCGGCTCGCATAGGCTTTCAGGGGCCTCTCTGTCCATGTTTACCTTGCCCACAAGGCTTACAATGCCTGAGTCTTCCATAAGCTCCATCAGAAGCTCTGTAGCCTTCCTGTGCTTCGTGGCAAAGATACATGCATGGGATGTGGCGCTTTTTTTCATTTGCTCCGCAAAGATGGTGTATGCCTTACGGGCATACTGTTCATCTTCATATCGTGCCTCCTCAGGAAAGGTCCTGCTTTGGAGCCATTCCATAAGCTCCATGTCCATGCCGGTTCCCCTGAAAGCATACTGCGGCGCATGTATGTGCAGATCAACCATTCCGGGGATGATGATTCTTCTGCCGTAATCATAAATCGGCAGGCTCCTGTATTCCTCCGGAACTGTTTTGTACACTCCTCTTGATTTTCCGTCTACGCAGACTGCATAAGCTCCCTCCATAGTAATCATCTCATTAAGGGAGATACTGTAGCATATATCGCCTTTAAGAATAAAAGCGGAAGTTCTGAGATCCTCCGTCTCATGCTCGTTTTTCACATAGGAGAAGCCCGGTTTTCCCGCAATTGCCTCGAGAAGTTTTCGCGGTGGGGATTTCAGCGTATCCGCCAGCTTCTTTACAGCAACAGGAATCTCCGGTGAAAAATCCAGATACCAGTTTATACTTTCCAATATATATTTCCGTTTAAAGGCCTCGTCAGCAATAACCGCACTCTGAATATTGTGGAGCCTGTCGGCAGCCTTTACCGCTGCTGCCATTGGATTCGCCTTGATTCCGTGTATATAGTCGGCCATGGCATATCCCTTCTGCTTGGTGAGGAGCTTCACCGCCTCAAGGACTTCCGGACCTCCCAGAGCTTCTATCTCTTCTTCCGAGGCATCAGTATCCTCTAAAAGGTCATGAAAGAGACCGGCTATCTGATAATCTTCATCGAAGCCCTTATCCCTCAGAATGCGAGCTACAGCCTCCGGGTGTGTTATATAGGCCTCACCGCCTTTGCGGTACTGTCCTTTATGCTTTGCTGCTGCATATTCAAGTGCCTTTTTAAATCTGTACGAGCAGTCCATTTCATTCCTCCTTTGTATTTAATGCCGATGCAAATCAGAAATATCCAATGCAACCTAAACAGCACTCCCGTTGCCAGTCCCGTCCATATTGTCAGCTTTATGTAAAAATCCTTGTCATTATAGTCTACACTCATCTAGCTGAAAAGATCCGTAAATCCCCAGCTGACGGTTGCTATCAGTGTAATCAGAATCCAAATCATAATATTATTCTTCGTTTATGTATAAAAATATAAACCTATTACTTTATTATACCAGTGTATGCCTTAAAAACAATTATAAATTCAGTTTTTGATAAAAAAACAAGGATGAAGGCCTTAAAGCGGCTGCCTTGTCATGGCATAGTGCATTACATCGCTTTTGGGTATCAGACCCTTCTCTTTCAGGCAAAAGCCGAAATGCTCGTACATGGAAACATTACTTTCTTTGTTGGTTTCAAGATAGCATACCATTTTTTCCCTGTCGCAGAAAGCAAGCATCGGACGCAGCAGTTTTCCTGCAGTGCCTTTTCCCTGTGCTTTTTTGGAAACAGAAAGGTTATATAGATACCAGTCCACATTAGATGTATATTTCTTTTTCAGCTCCATGGCATACTTTTCGTATGTAAGAAGTCTCCCGATGATAGAAGGTCCGCTGTAATAATTCCACCTCATTTTGACTATTGCACATTATATTATAGTAAAATAATGTGTGCTCATCAACAGGGATATATTTTTTCTTCACACACATAATTTATTTTTTTGTCCGTCACTTTGTCAACATATAAAACAGAACCCTTGAAAATTCAAGGGTTCCGGGTTTTATCCATTATTCCAGTTCGATAAGGAAATGTGGCTTTCCATATATCTGGTGGTTTGATTTGCTGTTTTGCCACTACATATATACGTATTATTTGTATTTTTTAGTTTTACCGGACTTTTTGTCGTCAATTTGTCGTCAGCGGAATTACCATGGTGTAGAATAATACATCGAAATGAGTATTCACAAATTCTTTCCACTTGAACCAAACTTGAGCTAATCTCGGACTACATTTCCTCATTGGGATTTTATACTCATTTCCCACTCGATAAACTCGAAATATTATTACTTTTTTTATTGTTATTTCAGCCTTTCATCAATTTTTTCGAGTGGATTTCGAGTTTTTATCAAGTTTCACTCGATTTCACATATTTGCTGGAACGTCCTGCTCCAACTAATTGAATCAAAGACTCTTCTCTCATCTTATCCAATGCACTTCTTGCTTGCTGCTTAGTAAATCCGCACAATTCTCTGGTTTTTTCGTTTGTGATAGACCCATTAACTTCAATATATTCCATAATCATTTCTTTTGCCTTAATATACTGTATTGATCTGTCTTTTGTATATTCCACTGCAGATTTTACTGCCTCATACATTTTGGCAGTCAACATATACTCCTTTCCAGACACCTCAATCAAACCATCCCTTATTAAA
>JALFXR010000096.1 GCA_022787405.1 Bacillota bacterium | reverse complement strand
CAATCATAAACCGGAGGTTCAAAATGAATTTAACACAGAATGACAGACTAAAGCAAGTAACAAGTGACACTTTAATTGTTGGAGTGGACGTTGGATCACAAACTCACTTCTGCAGAGCGTTTGACTGGAGAGGGTTTGAGCTTTCAAGAAGAGTATTTAAGTTTAGCAACACCGGAATGGGATTTCTTACTTTCCTTCGATGGACAGAGGAACTCATGAACAAAACGGAAATGAAAAAGGTTATTGTTGGCTGCGAGCCTACCGGTTGCTACTGGCTTACTTTTCAGAAGTTCTTGCAAGACCAGGATATTCAGCTTGTAACAGTAAATCCGTTTACCGTAAACAGAAGTATGGAATTAGATGATAATAGTCCAGAAAAGAGTGATTTGAAGGATCCTAAAACAATAGCGTTGCTAGTGAAAGATGGAAGATTTTCAACTTCTTATCTTCCAAGTGGAGTATATGCGGAGATCAGGGAAGCATCTGTTTGTAGGGATCAGATTATGAAGCAGCATGTACGTCTGTCAAATCAGATACAGGGATGGATTCAGAAGTTCTTTCCAGAGTATTTGGAGTGTTATGCTGATTGGGATTCAACCAGTGGACTGATGCTTCTTAGAGAAGCTCCACTTCCACAAGATATCCTTAAAATCGGTGCCGGTGGAATCAATCAGATATGGCGCAATGCAAAGGTGCGTGCAGCAGGAATAAAGAGGGCTCAGACCCTGGTAGAAGCTGCACAGAATAGTGTAGGATTGGAAGCCGGTGAAGCTGCAAGACTCGAGATATGGGTTCTTGTAAATGACTACATCCTTAAAGCAGAACAGCTAAAAAGATTAGATGAATATTTGGAAGAAAAAGTAATAGAAGTACCAAATGTGGAGAAACTGCTCGCCATTAAAGGAGTAGGGATGAGTACTGTGATTGGCTTTATAGCAGAGGTTGGTGATATCGGACGTTTCACTGATCCGAAGCAGATACAGAAGCTTGCCGGGCTGGAAATAGTCAAGAAAAGCTCCGGTAAAAAGAAAGGTCAGCCAAGAATCAGTAAGAGGGGCAGACGAAAACTGCGAAGAACAATGTATGAGTCGGCACGTGCACTGATGACCTGGAATCCCGCATTTCAGGATGTGTTCCTTTATTACAGGAACAGGACAAAAAATCCGCTTGGAGGGATGCAGGCAAAGATAGCAGTTGCATGTAAAGCGATACGGATCTTCTATGCGGTATTACAAACAGGCTGTGACTTTGATGAAGAAAAGTTCCGAAAGGACATCATCAGACCAGAAGCAGCATAACAAAAAGCACATACTGTAACAGATAACGTCCGCCAAGGATTCAATTGGTGCTGGATTACAGGAGTGCTCCCTAGGCAATGACAAAGCAGAGCGAAGCCGCTAAGACATATATTATAGGGCATGACCCTGATAAGGAGCAAAGGCGGCACCCCACTATGGGTAGGCTGGACGAAGGAATTTAGGACTCTTTCAAATAAGATGATCCTGTTAGACATGAGAGGTTAGCAGCCATAGGGAAGAATGGGACACAGATTCGCCTTCATAAAAAGGATGACGTTTTATTTCGTGTACCTTTCTGACTCGAAAACGAAGTACATTGAACCAGAAATGATACAGTTTTCGCCCATTATTAAGAGCTTGTCATTGTTTGTAACTTAATTAACCATTGAACAGATGGCTAAAATAAAGGCTTTTTTGTGCAAAATATATAAGAAAGTATAGAGAGTGGACATATGAAGTTAGATAATATGTTTAAGAAAACAAGACGTCCTTCCGGAAAAAAAGGGCATATCGGTGGGAAACACCAAAGCCCGGAAGTTCCGGAGGGACTTCTGTGTAAATGTAACAAATGCCAGAAAGCAATTATTACAGAGGACGTTATAACAGGCGGATATATTTGCCCGAAATGTCATGGGTATTTTCGCATGCCGGCACCGGAGCGGATTCGGTCAATTGCAGATGAGGATACGTTCGAAGAGTGGGACAGAGGAATTGAAAATACGAACCCGATTGGATACAAAGGGTATCCGGAA
>JALFXR010000057.1 GCA_022787405.1 Bacillota bacterium | reverse complement strand
CGCCAGCTTGCCGCAGGTGGTTGTTTTACCTGTACCTTGAAGTCCTACCATCATCAGAACGGTAAATCCGCTTGGCGAATAGGTCAGTTTGCTGTTTGTGCCGCCCATGAGCTCAACAAGCTGGTCATTTACTATCTTGATGACCTGCTGTCCAGGTGTAAGGCTTTCGAGTACCTCAGCACCCATCGCCTTCTCCTTGACCTGAGCTACGAACTCCTTTACAACCTTAAAGTTTACATCGGCCTCAAGCAGTGCCAGCTTGACCTCACGCATAGCCTCGTTAATGTCGGTTTCCGTGAGAACTCCCTTGCCTTTGAGCTTTTTAAATGTATTTTGAAGTTTTTCGGATAAATTCTCAAATGCCATAAGCTGTTTATTCCTCTAATTTATTTATAATGCCTTTAACTTCCTGCAGCTTTGCGGCCGCTTCTTTGTCCTCGATGGATGCTGTCAGGCTGTCTATTATTCCGTCTATCTCGGCTATGGCATGCCTTGACTTCATCAGTTTGGCCACCAGTCCAAGCTTATCCTCATACTCTGTAAGCAGATGCTCCGCCTTCTTCAAAGTATCGTGAACGCCCTGTCTGGATATGCCAAACTCTTCAGCGATTTCCGCCAGGGAAAGGTTTTCCTCATGGTAAAGCTCCATTACCTGCCGCTGTTTCTCCGTCAGAAGCCTGCCGTAAAAGTCATACAAAAGGCTTATTTTTTCTATGCTTTCCATGTTCAGTCTTTCCATGGTGTTTCTCCTGCCTTCGGGCATTTCCAATCATTTCGGCTTTTCATATCTGTAAAGTCTGATAGCTTTACAGCATTAACCTTGTCTACTATAACACAATGCACCGGTGGTGTCAAGTGTTTTTGCTTGAAATGCTTCTTTTTTATTCTCCTATATTTTCTTTTTGGCCAAAAAAATTTTCTTTTTGCAAAAGAAATAAGCATTTTTGAAAAAAACATCCCTACTTTGGTGCGAGAAAATCTCATGAACGATTGAAAATGTAATTTATACGGCAAAATCAAGTTCCTTAACAGGTAGAATATTACATTTATTTTCTTTTTAGCTGATTTCTTTGCTTTTTAGCAAAGAAAATGGCAAAAGTGAAAATGATGAAAGCAGAGAGCTTCTGTAGGTGTTTTAAAATGGTTGAATTTTTTATTTCTTTCTAATATGCTGCAATCATGAAAGAGCGATAAAAATCGGGATTTGTAGGAGGGATGGATTAGGGAAAATTATTCTTATATCACTTTAAGACAACGCTCAGAATTAAAAGATTATGCAGCCGAGTGGTTCCACAGCAAGTGGGGAGTTCCAACACAGGCTTATCTGGAATATATGGAAGCGTATCTCGCCAAGAAAACAGGATATGGTTGGTATCTTTGCATGGATGATGACAAAATCGTTGGCGGAATGGGAGTGATTGAAAAC
Organism: Bacillota bacterium; assembly: GCA_022787405.1. Lineage (GTDB taxonomy): Bacteria > Bacillota > Clostridia > Peptostreptococcales > Anaerovoracaceae > SUG1106. The sequence continues at coordinate 4,982 of JALFXR010000057.1, read as the reverse complement.
TACTTCATGATCGAAAAGACCTAACACCGAACATCTGTGCCGTATACACCGAAAAAGACTACCGCCGTAAGGGCGTTGCCGGACATTTGCTGAATATGGTCGTATCAGATTTGAAATTCAATGGGATTCCGCCTGTCTATCTGGTTACAGATCACACGGGGTTATACAAGAGATACGGATGGGAATTTTTGTGTATGGTACAGGGAGATGGCGAGCCGGATATGTCCAGAATGTTTAACGAACGCCGCCCTGACGGCCCACCTCTTTTACCCTATATTCAGATTATGCTACACCGTCACCTTCTCAAAATCAGAAGCAGGATGTTTGCAGAGCGGACAGATGAAGTCTGCCGGCAGTTCTTCGCCCTCATAGATATATCCGCATACAGTGCATCTCCATGCAGTCTTTCCCTGGGAAGCCTTGGCCTCAGGCTGAGGTTTGATGGATGACTGATAGTATGCATATGAAGCAGATGGTTCGTCGGTCATAACCTCCATGTCATCCACTGCAGCGATAAACATGGTATGAGTTCCTAAATCTAAGGTCTGCTCTACTGTAGCACTGATGTAAGAATTAGTTCCTTCAGTGATGTAGTAAATACCGTTTTCACTGCGCTTTGCGGCACTGTATCCTTCAAATTTATCCACGGTCTTTCCTGACTGGAAGCCGAAATGTTTGAAAGTATCGAAGCTTGCCTTTTCGCTAAGGATGGAAATGTTGAACTTTCCGCTTTCCATAATCATATCGTGAGTGAAATTATCTTTGTTCACGGTGATGCTTATTCTGTTAGGGGTGGAAGTCACCTGACCTGCAGTGTTGATTATACAGCCGTTGTCTTTTTCGCCGCAGCGTGCGGTGAGCACGAAAAGTCCATAAGTTAAGTTATATATTGCTTTTTTGTTCATTTTCTTCACTCTCCGTTATAAATCTTCATTATACTTTTTAGGTCATGGCTGCCCCGTCAACGCGAAGGGTAATGCCTGTAACGTAGCTTGACAATTCGCTTGCCAGGAAGAGATATGCGTTAGCAATATCGAGAGGCTCTCCGACTCTGCCAAGAGGAATTCCGGCAGAAATTCTGTCAACCATTTCCTGAGGCAGTGCAGAAAGCATATCTGTCCTGGTTACTCCAGGAGCAACTGCATTTACACGAATCTTGTCCTTTGCCAATTCTCTTGCAAGGGATTTAGTAAGACCGTTAACTGCAAATTTGCTTGTAGGGTATGCGCATCCCGACGGCTGACCGTATTCGCCAACCATTGAGCTGGTATTGATAATAGCTCCGCCGCCTTGCTCCTTCATGATCCTTGCGGCAGCCTGCGAGCAGACAAAAACTGCCTTTACATTGACATCCATAATCTTTGTAAATTCCTCAAGGGTATATTCATATATGCTGGTTCTTGATGAAAGGCCTGCGTTGTTAGCCAGAATATCAACGCTTCCAAACTTTTCTTTTACAGAAGCAAAGGCTTCCGCAACTTCCTCCTGAGAACATATATCAGGCCAGATACCCATGATACGTCCTTCGTACTCCGGCAGTTTAGACAGCGCTTTCTCAACGGATTCCTGTCTGGAACCTGCAATAACAACATTAGCCCCGTTCTCAAGATATTTCTTTACTATAGCGAAACCGATTCCTCGTGTTCCACCCGTTACAATTGCTGTTTTTCCTTTTAACATTTAATTTCACCTCCCAGATTATAATCATGTGTTTATTTCTAGAATGATTCTAATTCTAATTTTATTATAACCATTTTATAGGTTTTGTCAAGCGTTAAAATGAAATTCATTAAAAAAGAGCGGTTCAGCGGCACCATTAAGGTCTAGCAAAACCACTCTTTTTTATAAATCTTAAAACAAACGAAGTTTTCTACTTTTCCATATCCTTGATGATTTCAAGGTAATTAACTATGATATCCACGCACTTATCGAAGCTTACTTTGCTTGTGTTCAGACACACATCATAGTTTCTTGCATCGTTCCACTCCATGTTGGTAAAATGCTTGTGGTACTGTGCTCTTTCCTTATCGAACTTGGCGATAAGTGCCTTAGCTTCTGCATCGTCAACGCCGTTGTATTCCTTGACATTTTCAATGCAGTGAGGCAAATCTGCATGAATGAACACTTTCACCACATTCGGATTATCCTTTAAAATGTGATGCGCACATCTGCCTACGATGATGCAAGACTCTCCTGAAGCAGCAAGCTTTTTGATGATATCCGCCTGCATGTTAAAAAGGTTGTTCTTTGACAGGAACTCATCACTGCTCGGAGGGGCAATCTCTGTGGAGGTGTATTTTTTAGCGAAAGGATTGGCTGAGTGAGTCTCGTCAGCCAGATTAAAGAGTGCCTCATTGACCCCATGATGCTCCGAAGCCATTCTTATAAGCTCTCTGTCATAATACTTCACACCCAGAGCCTTGGCCAGCCTTATGGCAATCTGCTTACCTCCGCTGCCGTAGCCTCTTGCAATAGTAATAATAAAACTTTCCATAAAATCCCTCCTTTATGACTACTCGCCCAGGTATGCTTTCTTTACCGAATCATCGTTCATCAGATCTTTAGCATCGCCAGACAGAACGATTCTTCCTGTTTCCAGTACATATGCCCTGTCTGCAATCTCCAGAGCTTTTTTCGCGTTCTGTTCTACCAGAAGCACTGTGGTACCGCTGGCGCGTATTTCCTCAATTATCTTGAACACCTCAGATACGAACAGCGGTGAAAGACCCATTGAAGGTTCATCCATAAGCACAATTTTAGGTTTAGACATAAGTGCTCTGCCCATAGCCAGCATCTGCTGCTCGCCTCCGGAAAGAGTTCCTGCAACCTGCTTCTTTCTTTCTTCAAGACGAGGGAACTTTCCGTATACCATCCGGAGTGTCTCGTCAATAGATGCTTTATCCTTTCTGGTGAAAGCCCCAAGCGTCAGATTCTTATATACCGTAAGCTGCTGGAAAATACGTCTGCCCTCGGGAACGTGAGCCATACCCATCTCAACGATTTTGTGAGGAGGTGTTTTAAGCAGCTCCTTGCCCTCAAACTTTACACTGCCCGACTTGGCTTTAAGCAGACCCGTAATTGTATGAAGCGTGGTGGTCTTGCCTGCGCCGTTGGCTCCGATAAGAGCTATAACCTCTCCTTCGTTAACATCAAAGGAGATTTTTTTAATTGCATTGATGGAACCGTAGTTTACTTCCAGGTCCCTTACTTCAAGCATTGCCATATATGTAAATCTCCTTTCCTAGTCTCCAAGATATGCCTTTACTACCTCAGGGTCCTTGAGAACCTTGCTCGTTTCTCCCTGAGCCAGCACTGTACCGAAGTTAAGAACTGTGATTTCCTCGCATATGCCGGAAACCAGTCTCATATCGTGCTCGATGAGCAGAATAGTCATATCAAAATTATCTCTTACAAATCTGATGGTATCCATCAGCTCCTGTGTCTCATTAGGGTTCATACCTGCGGCAGGCTCATCAAGAAGCAGAAGCTTTGGTGAAGTTGCCAGAGCTCTGGCGATTTCCAGCTTTCTCTGCTTGCCGTAAGGAAGGTTTGAAGCCATATAGTCCTTTTCCTCTGCAAGATCGAACACTTCCAGAAGCTCGATAGCTTTTTTGTCCATCTCCTTTTCCGTCCTGAAAAATGCAGGCATCCTCAGTATTCCCTCAGCTGTGCTGTACTTAAAGTTGTTATGAAGACCCACTTTAACATTATCCAGTACAGAAAGCTGTTTAAACAATCTGATGTTTTGGAAAGTTCTGGCGATGCCTTTTTTGTTAATCTCAATTGTATTATGCCCTGTCAGCTTTTCGCCGTCAAGGAAAAAGTTGCCCATGGTAGGCTTATATACACCGGTCAGAAGGTTGAAAGCGGTGGTTTTTCCTGCACCGTTAGGACCTATAAGACCATAAAGCTGGCCTTTTTCTATCTTCAGGCTGAGTCCGTCAACAGCTTTTAATCCGCCGAAGGATATGCCAAGATTTTTGGTTTCAAGCATAGCTGTCATTTAACTCACCCCTTCCTTAGCTTTTTTCTTTGAACCTGCAACTCCGAAAAGCTTCTTCACATTGATTGCTCCGAACCATTTCTGAGTGTACATCTGCAGTGTTTCGTTATTGTTTACCAGCATCATCACGATAAGGATGATTGCGTACATAAGCATTCTGTAATCGCTGAGTCCGCGGAGAAGTTCAGGAAGTGCAGTCAGAATAACTGCAGCTATTATGGAACCTCTCATGCTGCCGATGCCACCTAAAACTACGAATACCAGAATTAGAATGGAATAGTTGTAGTCGAACTTTGTCGCAACCAGTGATGAAAGGTTGTGTCCGTAGAGAACGCCGGCAACTCCTGCAAAGAATGCGGATATAACAAAAGCAATCAGTTTATACTTTGTGATATTGATGCCCACAGACTCTGCTGCTATACGGTTATCTCTGATAGCCATGATTGCTCTTCCTGTTCTGGAATGAACCAGATTGAGTATAACAATAAGGGTGATGAAAATCAGAGCGAAACCTACGAAATAGTTGGAGTCATTAGGAGTCGCCGTTATACCCATTGCACCGTTTATGTATACTTTTTTGGTCATAGCATCAAAAGTAATATTATTATATGCTTCTACGCCTATGGCAAAGTGAACACCGTTTGCATCAGTAGTCAGATACAGATTGTTCATAATATTTTTTATTATTTCTCCGAAGGCCAGTGTAACGATAGCCAGATAGTCCCCTCTCAGTCTGAGAACAGGAATTCCTACCAGCAGTCCTATAACTGCAGCAGAAAGGCCTCCTACCAGGAAAGCAAGCGGAAATCTTATCCACACAGATGTGATGGTTTCCTCGGTTACCATGGAAAATACGCTTCCCACGAAAGCACCCACGCACATAAATCCTGCGTGACCAAGGCTCAGCTCTCCCAGAATACCTACAGTCAGGTTAAGGGAAATTGCCAGAATTACATTTACACATATAGGTACAAGCAGA
>JALFXR010000259.1 GCA_022787405.1 Bacillota bacterium | reverse complement strand
TCCTTGCGTGTTATCTTCTGCTGATCAAGGTAATCCAGAATTGCCATTGCAAATTTTCTCGATGTTCCCAGCATGTCCCTGAATTCTGCAAGAGTAATACTTCCATCTTCATATAGCTTAGCCTTTAGCCCGGACAGAGCATCGTCAAAAGCCCCTTTTTCTATATAATACTGATGGCTGAGTCTTACCAGCTTACCCTCCGATGCCATGGCATCGATAACATGACGGCTGTTAGCTTCATCCTTCTCGCTCTGCAGAATTTCTTCCACTGTAGGCATTTCATATTTTCCATCCTTATAAGCCTTGAAAATTCTGTCTCTCAGCTTCTGCATTTCTGGAGAATAGCTTATCTTGAAGTCGTAGCTGCATACCGTCTGTCCGCTGATTCTTAAGACTTTTTCTTCTTCCATTATGAGTATAAGGTCATCTATAATTTTTCTGTCGTTTATTCTCAGTTCCTGCTCAAGACGCGATTTCAGCTCCTCACGACCCATCCCAGGAGACAGCTGATTCTTTGAATGGTATTCTGAAAGTATTGACGCAGCCGCCCTGCATATGACTTCTACATAATCTCTGTGCATAAGGTATTCGTTTTTTATGAGTCTTACCCTGCCCTCTTCTATAAGCTTTTTTACAAGAGCATCGCCGCTCTCAAAACCTAATCTCATTTTTAATGCCAGGTATTTCGCTGTAATAAGCGAGCTGCTCTTTTCTCTTATGATAAGTTCTGCCACTTCCTCAGGCGTTCCTTCATCCTTTATTCTGAGGGCTTCCAGCACCTTGGGATCATTTCGCTTATGTTTTACAGGTGATACCTCCAGAATTCTGCCGCCGCCTATTGTTATAACAGGCGAATAAAAACGGATAATAAACCTGTCATTCATTCTGAAAGCCACAGGTTCTTCAGTTCTAATCTGCGCATAGACCCTCTCTCCTTTTTCGGCTACATCTCTGTCCAGAAGGACCACTTTACCCAAAACCTGGGAAGATCCGCAGTAGAAGTGAACACGGCTGTTATTCAGAACTGCTCTGTCAATATCATCAAAAAGCTTCAGGCTTACGTCGAGCATCATCGTCGTCTCCATTGAGCCGCTGCACGCCAGCACGCTTCCTCTCTCCAGTTCTTCCTTTTTCATACCTCCAGCATTGATAGCCGTTCTCTGACCTGCATAAGCAGCCTCAGCCTGCTGGTTGTGAACCTGTATATTTCTAACCTTGACCGGCTTTTCAGAAGGGTATACCATCATTTCGTCACCGACGCTTATGGATCCCTCCATCAGAGTTCCTGTAACCACAGTTCCGAAGCCGGAAATAGTAAACACTCTATCTACGGGCAGCCTGAAAAGTTCACGGCTGTCGTTTTTCAGTGCTGAATCGTCTATGTTTTCTACAATAAGTTCTTTTAACCGGTCTATGTTATAATTTTCAAGAGCGGACACTTCAATTTCAGGTGCATTTTCCATGAAGGTTCCCTTTACCAGGCTTCTGGCATCATCCTTCACAAGTTCTATCCACTCCTCGTCTTCTGCAAGGTCTTTTTTAGTGTAGACTATGATCCCACGGTTTATTCCCAGCATGGTAAGAATCTGAAAATGTTCCACAGTCTGTGGCATTACTCCTTCATCAAGTCCAATCACCAGAAGCACCATATCAATTCCGCCTATTCCCATAAGCATATTGTTTATGAATCTTTCATGACCTGGAACATCAATAATACTTATATTATATCCGCCGTAAATCATATCAGCAAAACCGTTTTCGATGGTTATACCCCGCTTTTTTTCCTCCTTAAGTCTGTCCGTGTCCATGCCGGTCAGCGCCTTTATGAGGCAGGTCTTGCCGTGGTCCACGTGTCCCGCAGTTCCGACAATTATATTTTTCATTCTGCAATTTCCTCAAGTCTTTCTGCAATAATGGGAATTTCATCTTCCATTATGGTTCTCATGTCAATAATCAGCTCATCATCACGGATTCTGGTTACGACAGGCAATTCTCCACTCCTGAGCCTTGCTGCCAGTTCCTGAGCTGAATATTTATCATGATAAAGCTTTAATACAATGTTGTCAAGGTACGAGGACGGAGCAGAACCTCCTCCCACCATTCCTTTGTCCTTCTCTTTTCTCACCGTGTATCCGGCTTTTTTGCTGTCGATGAGGCGTTTAAGTCTGTCTGCGTATCCTTTCATCTGCTCTTCTGTTCTAGTCAACATTGCCAATACAGGTATTTCCTGTTTGGCGCTTTCCTCATCATAGTAGGCTCTGAAGGTTGCCTCCATGGCTGCAAGGGTCATTTTATCCACTCTGAGAACCCTTGCCAGAGGATGGGATTTCATCATATCAATATATTTCTTCTTCCCCGCCAGGATTCCGCCCTGGGGTCCCCCAAGCAGCTTGTCACCGCTGAACAGTATGACATCGGCGCCTTCCGCAAGTCCCGACCTTACCGTAGGCTCGTTTATTCCATAGGCAGAAAGATCAACCATCAGTCCGCTTCCCATATCATAGATTACCGGCAGGCCGTACTTTTCTCCCAGCTCTTTAAGCTGATGTATGCTTACGTCTTCAGTAAAGCCTATTATCTTGTAGTTGCTGGTGTGGACCTTCATGAGAGCACCCGTTTCTTCGGTGATTGCTCTTTCATAATCATTTAACCTCGTCTTGTTGGTTGTGCCGACCTC
>JALFXR010000257.1 GCA_022787405.1 Bacillota bacterium | reverse complement strand
GCTAATACGTGCTTGATTTGATGTAGAGGTTGGTATATCAGAAGAATAAAGAAGGCTCTCTTTGAGATTATAGGTGATGATTCTGAGGTGGAGCGCATCTATAAGATCATCGAGAAGCAGGAGGAGTATTAATGCGCATTGTCATTTCCGGTATTCCGATTGATGTGCAAAAAAAGAATATAAAAAATATGCACCTTCAGGTGAAGCCACCGGATGGACATGTGGTAATTTCTGCACCTTTATCCGTGGATGATAAAGCCATAGAGGCCTATGCCAGAACTCAGCTGGGCTTTATCAAGAGAGCTATTGCGCAGTTTCAGGATCAACCAAGAGCATCAAAGCGTCAGTATGTTTCCGGTGAGACGATGTATATCTGGGGAAAACAATACTTTCTTGTCTTCAAGCCGGACAATCAGAAAAATAGCTTCGAGATCCAGAATCAGAACATTGTCCTTTCTATGAGCGCAAAGAGCACCGTGAAGCAGCGGGACGCTTATGTGAAAGAGGAATATCGAAAGATCTTGAAGGAAGAGATAGAAAAGCGACTGCCTAAGTGGGAGGAGCAGACAGGGCTTAAATGTGATTCGTGGCAAACGAAATACATGGTTACAAAATGGGGTGCCTGTTCCACAGATAAAAAGAAGCTGTGGTTCAATCTGCAGCTCGCCCAGAAGCCGTACGCCTGCCTTGATTATATTATCCTGCATGAGCTGACGCACTTAATTACAAGAAAGCATGACGCTACATTCATCGCGCATATGGACAGGTATATGCCTAACTGGCGCGAAATTCGTAAAGAACTCAATGACAGCAGACTGGATTACTATGAGGCACAGGATGAGAGCCCGCTTCAGAAGTTGATCGACCAGTCGCGGTATGATGACATCCGGGATGCGGCCATCGCCTATATCCAAGAGGAACATTTCGGTACTGCGAAAAGGCCATCGGTTGTGGATATGGAGATTGAAAATGTTATCCATATTGAGCAGCCGGAGGATGGTGTCATTGCATTTGATGTGATTGCATCATGCGATGTAGAAATGCCGTCTTCTTCTCGCAAGGGATACTTCAATGAGCGATGGCTCAAAATTCATTGTCAGGTTACACTTGGCATCGACATGAGCGGATTCAGGATTATGGTAGTCGGAAATTGTGAGCCGCAGGAGGAATCCGATAATGACCGCCTGTCCGGAGAACTGGTGCCTATTATCTCACGCGACCAGTTTGATGACGAGGCTGAGAAATTTTTGACAAGGTATTGTCCGGAAGCGCTGGATTCACCGATAAGGATTCCGATTGAGACGATAGCCAGCGATATGAAGCTTCAGGTTATCGAGGATGTTCCTCTGTCAAGTGACCTTACTTACTTCGGTACAATCATATTTGATAACGGAAATGTTCTCGATAAGCACCGGAAGATAACCATCCGCAATGCTAAACGTGGAACCGTATATCTTGATCCTCGTGTCTCCTATGAGAGATCCGTGGGGACAAAGAGAACTACGCTGGCGCACGAGTGTTTCCACTGGCATCGTCATCAGCCATACCATGTGCTGATGAAAATGATAGGTGCAAATGATAATCTGGGGAAGGCGATTCAATGCCAGATAGCCGCTAACACTACGGATTCAGATAAATGGAAGGCCGTGGACTGGATGGAGTGGCAGGCAAAGGGTGTCGCTCCGAGAATCCTGATGCCTGCGAAGACGACTCGACTAAAGGCAGATCAGCTTCTTGCTGAATATGGTGGGGCTGATGAAGCGAGCATTGCTGTCTATGAGAATGTTATTGATGAACTCGCTGAACTGTTCGACGTGTCGAGGCAGGCCGCCAAGGTACGGTTAATAGATCTTGGATACTTCAAAGCTGAGGGTGCATATCCGTTTGTCGACGGTCAGTATGTTCGCGAATATTCATTTGATGCCGGTGCCTTGGACAAGAATCAGACATTCACTATCCCCTATGCCGATTTGTTTAAGGCTTACTGTTTAGACCGCGAGTTTAAGAAGCTGATTGATAGCGGCCAGTTTGTTTTTGCAGATCGTCACCTCGTTCTCAATAACGAGAAATACATAGCGAGGGATCAGACCGGAAATGCTACGCTCTCAGAATATGCGCTTTCGCACATGGATGAATGCTGCGTAGTTTTCTCAAAGGGATACAGCTATCAGTCGAAATATCAAGGGGCACGGTATTACACGCAGTTTATGCGGAATGCTGCGCCGGTAGAAAATCAGGTCGAATATTCCTTTGAGCTTAATGCGCATAACAAGGCACTGCTCGATCAGATAAAAAATGCAAAGCGTCGGTCAGAAGCTTTGCGCAGGTATCCCGGCTCCTTTGCCGAGACGCTGGTTGCGTTGCAGAAGGAAAGAAAGCTCTCAAATAAGCAGTTGGCTGACCGCTCGCTTGTTGGGGAAAAGACCATTCAGCGGTTGAGAAATGATGAGGAATACCCAACATCCGTACAGACAGTTTTGGCATTATGTGTTGGACTGAAACTGCCCTTACCGGAAGCGGAGATGTTCCTCGGCAAAACAGACTTCAAATTGAACTCCATGAAAGGCGAAGGATATGTTTATCAATGCGTCCTTGGTGCCTGCGCAGAGAATTCAATTTATGAAATAAATGAAATGCTTGAGGAGAATGGAATCACGCCACTTGGAAGCGATCCTGATCTTCAGTGACAAAAAGAGGAGGACTAAGTCAATGGACGGAAATATCGAGGAAAGAAAAGTATGGGGCATTCATACTCAGAATGATAATCTTTTTCTGAACAAAGACGTAATCGCTATCGGCTGGAGAGATTTTGGTGATCTTTCCAAGGTCGAAGCAAACCGGGATGCTTTTAAGGCGCGTTACCTTGAGGCGTATCCAGATGCCAAGAAAGGTCAGATTGCGAACGGAGCCGGTATGCTATACAGGTTTCTCCACGAGGTGCAGATTGGCGACTATGTAGTATTTCCGTCCAAGACCGATAGAAAAATCAACATCGGAACCATTGATGGCGACTATTACTTCGAAGATAGCGACGGGGAGTATGTTCAGCGCAGGAAAGTGAAATGGCTCAAGCATATCCCACGTCTCAACTTCTCTCAAGGCGCATTGTATGAAGTCGGGTCAGCAATGTCGTTCTTCTCTGTGAAGAACTATGCTGACGAGTTCCTTTCAGCACTTGATAAAGACTTCAAGAAATCAGTGACCTCAGATGACGCAGAGGATGAAAGCGTCGGTGCGACCGCTGAGGATATAGTTGAGAGTACAAAGGACTTTATTCTGAAGGAGCTGAGTCGCCAGCTGAAGGGATATGATCTGGAGGCCTTTGTGGCCGACCTGCTCCGGGCGATGGGATACCGGACAACTGTATCTCCGCAGGGCGGTGACAGTGGTATTGATATTACAGCATATAAAGATGAGCTTCCTCCACGTATTCTTGTGCAGGTCAAGAGTCAGGACAGTGATATAAAGGAAACTACGATCCAGTCCCTTAAGGGCGCAATGCGCGAGGGCGATTATGGCTTGTTCGTCACGCTTTCCAACTACACGAAGAATGCACAGAAGTATCTCGATAGCACACCGATCATCCGTGGCATCAACGGGACTGAACTCGTCGACCTCATCCTCAAGTATTACGAGGACTTGAGCGAGAAATACAGAAAGATGATCCCGCTGAAGATGGTTTATATCCCGGTGCCGAAGGACAATGAGTAATTATGGCGTATTGTGATTGGGATGCCAACAGAGACATCCTCATAAAATATCATAATGAAGAGTGGGGTGTTCCACTTCACGACGATCAGAAGCAGTTTGAATTCCTCATGATGGAGGTAATGCAGTGCGGATTGAGTTGGAACATGATGATGGAAAAGCGCGAGATATTCCGGGCTTGCTTTGAGGGATTTGATTATGACAAAGTAGCCGAATATGAAGAAGCAGACATCCAGCGCATTATGGACACGGCGGGCATGATCCGCTCTCGTAGGAAGATTGAGGCTGTAATCAATAATGCGAGGTGCTTCCAGCAGATTCGTGAAGAGTACGGCAGCTTTTCTGATTACATCTGGAGCTATTCCGGAGGCAAAACCATCCTCTACAACAAGCACGCTGACGGATGGATTCCGGCCAGCAATGGCTTGTCAGAACGAATCAGCAAAGATCTGAAGAAGCGAGGCTTCAAGTACATGGGCGGGATAACTGTTTATTCACACCTGCAGGCCTGCGGCATTATCAATGACCACGGCTCGGACTGCCCGTGCTATAAGAGAATCAACGATAGCTACCCGACGGCAGTGAAGCGCCGGGACAAGGAAAGGAACATCGTCTACTATGGAGACAAATAGAGAAATGGAACATAAAGGGACTGCAGATATAAGAACGGAACATCTGCTATTAAGGAAATTTCATACTGGTGATGGAGCAGAGCTTTTTCAGAATGTGGGCTCCGACGAGACAATTATGGAGCATATTCGATGGCTGCCATGTGGATCGCCTGAAATGTCAGAAGTGTTTGTAGCAGATAACATACAGAAATACGAAACAGATCCATCCCACTACAGTTGGGCTATCATCAGAGATGCACAGATTATCGGATATGTCGGAGTTTATGATATTGATGATTATACTCAATCTGGCGAAATAGGAATTACAGTTGCATCTGCATTCAGTGGGCATGGATATGCGTCTGAAGCAATCCACGCTGTACTTGAGTATATGCTGGGTAAAGTTGGTCTGAACCGTGTCTTTGCATGGTGTAATGCCAGAAACATTGGCTCATCAAAGGCAATGCAGAAGGCTGGAATGACCTATGAAGGCACTGCCCGTGAAGCTGCCATGAGAAGTGATGGCGAGCACGATGATGTGCTTTGGTATTCAATTCTGAAGTCGGATTAGTATAGTGTAAACCTTTTAAGGTTTACTACACAATTTAAGGATACCCATACTTTTTAAGGATTGCCTGTTGGGGGTTTCGGAAAGGAGGCACAGCCGGAATGAGCACATCGACAGTAAGAGTATATCGGAGCAATTTCGCAGGCCGGTTTATGCCCTTTGAAATGCGAAAAAGCCCGCAGAATAAGGCTTTCTACGGGCATCGGGACGCATATTCGAGAGAAGCACATTGTATCAAAGATAGCGTCTTGATAGATGGGGCTTGCGGTACCGGCGGTATGCTAACGGTTGCACAGAACAGGCTTTTAGAGCTTGCAAAGAAGCATGGAAAAGAGGTAGCTATTCATCTGTTTGGTCAGGAAATCAATCCGGAGACATATGACAAAGTAAGGAGGCACTTCATTTGGCAAAGAAAAAAGATGAGATAACCATCCGTTCCAGCGCAGCAGAGTACTTAACCTATGTTGCCTCAGTGGGTGATCAGCAGGACAGCATAGAGATGCGCTATGAGGATGAAAATATATGGCTGACGCAGAAGATGATGGCCACATTGTATGATGTTGGTACCAATACAATCAATTATCATATAAAAAAGATATTCGAAGATAGTGAGCTACAGGAGGAGTCAGTTATTCGAAAATTTCGAATAACTGCTCCTGATGGAAAAAGTTACAATACAAAGAGGCTTCTGGCATATGTGTGGGTAGAATCCAGGGTTTGAAACGAACGAGCTGTTCTTAGATTCGGAATCGGAGGCAAAACCAGCCACCGCCGTAAGGCGGCTTGCCCTTGACAAGTTCTGAAAGAAATGCTACAATGACTGACCGACGGTGAACCTGTTGAGCTGTTCCCCCGTTCGTCACCGTCGGCAACGACTTCACAGCATTTCTTTCAGGTTCTGTCAAGGGTGGCGGTCGCATTGCAGGAACTTTTCCGATGCGGTAAAATGTAAGAGTACACACTCTGCTTTTACCACATCGGAGGTACTCCTGAATATGGAATCTGCCAAGTCTCTCTGCAAGAAGCTGCTTAATTTTAAGAATACAGTCATCACAGGCTGCGAATTTTACACGGATGCCGATAGCGTCAACCACATTCGCATTCAGGCACGTCCGAGCAAGTGGCACGAAAACGAATGCCTTTACTGTCACAGACGCTGTCCGGGATATGATTCCCGTTGCAGGAAACCCCGCATTTGGAGAGGACTTGACTGGGGCACAACACTTGTTGAGATTGAATACCAGACGCATCGGATTGAGTGTCCTGAGCACGGAGTAGTTGTTGCCGATATTCCGTGGGCGTATCCCGGCAGCGGCTTCACAAAGGATTTTGACCTGACAGCAGCTTGGTTTGCAGTGCATCTTCGGGATGAGCAATGCCAGAATTGAAGCTGCCAACAACAAGATTAAGCTTATCATCCGCAAAGCATACGGCTTTCGCAATATCCAGAATCTGATCGATATGGTATACCTGGTTTGCTCGAATTTGCGCATTCCACTTCCCAATCGAAAGCCTATACTGGGATTGTGACGTATTTATGGGATTTTAGGCTAATTTCAACCCACACTTATACCTGAAGAGCCCAAGTTGGGTGCAAATGTAAATTCTTTAGGTGCATATAGCAAAACAACGGCACTACGCCATTTCAGCGTAGTTTCGCTCGTGTTCCAATGCTATCGTATTGAAGAACTTTTCGTACATCGTCTGTAAGGATATTGTAGCTTGGTCGCTGATTAAAACTGCATTGTGCTTATTTCTTCGTTAAACCCGAATTTTTGGACATATAACTGCGTGCTGTTTTTTGGTGGCAAGCATTAGAAAAACCGTATTCTGTCATAATCGTAATCATTTCCGACCTATCGAGGCACGTTGAGTGCGTGGTATTGATGTCAAGAGTGAACCCAGAGAAATAAGAAAAGTGTTGATTTTTAAGGCTTATTCAAATGCTATCGTTAAATGGTATCAATAGCAGGGAATAAGCCTTTATTTTTTGTACTGAAATTCACTTCGTGGGAACATATCTACGGATTAGGGTTGACAAAACACTATGAATATTGCAAAAAGTGAACCCTTTTTTAGTCAAGAGGGTTCACTTTATAACGATAGAGGGTTATGGGTGTTAGAGGTTATACAGACTTATCAGCAAACTTGTACACTTTAGAGCAGCTCGTTAAGCAGGTTCATGCATTTCACTTTTGGTTGAATGTTTGATGTTAAGATTGTTGTTAATATCAAGTGGACAAATTAAATGAAATCTGTTTGAAGTTTATATAATTACTCGTTTTTTTGTATAATTGTCTTGAAATTTGCGATAATATGTGCTATACTATGAGTAAAACAACGTACTTTTGAAACTATTTTAGTAGATTGCTTAACAAATATACGAAAATCAAAGTAGGAGAAATGTTCTATGATTAGAATAGCAATTGTAGACGACATCATTGAAATTTGTTCTTCTTTAGAGAGAATTTTGCTTCATTATGCAGAGAAAATTGATGAAAAAATTGAAGTTGAACCATACACGAGCAGTGAAACATTTTTTTCTGCCTTGGATAATAATGAAACTTTTGATTTAATATATCTTGATATAGAGATTGACAATAGGACAGGTATAGATATAGCAAATCATATCCGTTCTGTTATGGATGACGAACTTCAACAAATCGTTTACATTTCAGGAAAACCTGAATATAGTATAAAGTTGCATGAAACGCATCCATTGGACTTTATTATAAAACCGATTAAACAAGAATCTGTTGAAAAAATAATGAATCGCTATATGAAAATATCCGGAAGATTCACAGATAATTTTACTTACAATATCGGAACAGACAGGTATAAAATTAAAATGAAAGAAATCTTGTATTTCAATGTTAGTAATCATACAACTGAAATGCATACAAAAAATAATGTAATTTCAATTTATGGAACATTAAAGGCATTAGAAAAAGAATTGAAGAGGTATGGATTTCTGAGAATCCATAGAAAAATTTTAGTTAATTCATTGCACATAAAGGAGTATCATTATGAAAATATGAGTCTGAATATCCAACTGTGTAAATGCCAATAATAGCCACAAAGAAAGTGGAGGTAAATTGGTATGAAAAACAGGAAACATGGATTAAGCGAAAAGGAAATGGAACTGGTAAAGTATCTTATGGCAGACTGCCAAAGCA
>JALFXR010000126.1 GCA_022787405.1 Bacillota bacterium | reverse complement strand
ATTCCAGTGAAATGATTTGTGAGGAATCTTCAGGCCTGCTGCATGGATATTTACAAATATTCAGTTCAATTTTTTGGTCGATAGAAAAGGCGACTGATTCCTTGCGGGGAGGATATATAAAAATATCGTAAATGAAATCGTTATCGGAACATGTGACTGATAAATGAGAAATCATAGGGGCAGAGCTGTCAATTTCTTTTTCTGGTGAAAATAAAATATCAGCTTCTGAAATGTACAGCGTGCCACATGGGTTGTCATCGGATGACAGATCATAAACTCTTCCTTCAATTTCCTTAAGCACAGCAATTAAATCTCTCTGATAAACATCATAAGTTCTGCTGAAAGGCTTACCGTCCAGACCTGAAATCCGTCCGATGGTATACACCCCTGAAATAAGTATGAATACCAGCAGCAGAGCCAGAGCCATGGAAAAAATTCTTTTTTGCCTGCGGTTTATTTTTATAACGCGTACAATGTTTTTGTCGCTTTCAGGGATTATTTCATCGTAATCAAGTCTCCTGCCGCTTACGAGCTCGCTGACAGAAACTCCGAGATACTGTGCAATAGATTCAAACAGCTCAATGTCGGGATAGTTTTTTCCGGTCTCCCAGCGCGATACAGCCTTGTCGGTAACGCCCAGCATATCAGCAAGGTTTTTTTGTGTAAGGCCCTTTTCTTGCCTCAAAGTGCAGATAAATTGTCCAAGCTTCTTTGCATTCATAAATTGATAAAATCTCCCTTTCCCTTTTGTAGTTAAATTGTAACAGATTTTACGGAAAAAATCACTCTATCCGTGCGAGATTTGCTGTAAAAACAGAAAACTTATGGTAGAATAAAGTACCGTCCTATCTGGGGCAGGCAAAGATGGTGACTGCATGGGCGGCTGTGATGGAAATGATGGTAAAATCCACGGAGTCTTTGCCTTTATCCTGGGCGACGACCCTACTTATCATGTAATCGAGGGAGGAAGCTGGCTCAACGATGAACCTTATGGTACTATCCACCGGATGGCCAGCGACGGAGTGATCAGCGGACTATTGGAAAAAACCATGCCTTTCTGTCTCAGCTTAACGGATAATGTGAGGATTGATACTCATGCGGATAATGAGCCGATGCAGAGAGCTGTAACGAGATATGGATTCAGGCACTGTGGTGTTATTTATGTGGCTGACGGAAGCCCCAGAGAGGCATTCCAGTACTCAAGGTAAAATCAGATGTTGGCAAAAGTGGACCCAAGTAAATTTTATGCCAACATTTTTTGCTCATTTGTTGGCAAGGCTAGGTGAAAACAGATTTAATGTCAACAAATTTGTAAGATACTGGATATTTCGTCTTGGATTGAGATAAAAAAATCAAAAAATGTTGGCAGTTAAGCCGATTCATTGACTTTCTGCCAACATTCTATTTTTTTCATTTTTTTCGAAACGTTTCTAAGCCGAAGACGACACAAAACTGTTATTGCCAGTATTCCGTATTGCTAATGCCTATATCGGAAGCCTTAAACTCCGGATTTTTGCCGGCAGATCTCTGTGAAAGATAATCTTTAAGAGCAGCGAAAGCCTTGTCGCCCAGAATTACGCATACAGGTACATTGATGAGTGCCATAAAGCCCATGAGTACATCGGCGAGGTCCCATGCAAGACCTGCACTGAACTGAGCTCCCAGGAAAATAATCACAACGGCCAGCAGTCTGTAGCAGTTAATAAAAATTTTGTTTTTGAGGGCATCCTTGTATAAATAGCTTATATTCATTTCTGCATAATAGTAGTTTCCAACCAGAGTGGTATATGCGAAAAGAGCCAGCGCCAGTGTGATGAACACACCACCAAACTCACCAAAGTTGGAGCTGAGAGATGCCTGAATATATGCCGCATTCATTGTATTGCCCTCCGCATCGATGAAACCGGAAGGGTCTACTCCGGAGCAGAGAATCATGAAAGCGGTGGAACTGCATATCAGAATAGTGTCGATAAATACTGAGAGCATCTGAACCAGACCCTGCTTAACCGGGTGAGAAACATCAGCTGAAGCAGCAGCATTAGGAGCAGAACCTATACCGGCCTCATTGGAGTAAAGTCCGCGCTTGATGCCGTTCATTATTGCCGCACCGAAAAGACCGCCTGCCGCAGCCTGAAAATTCAGTGCACCGCTGAATATGCTGCCTATTACTCCCGGGAGAGATGAAAGGTTCATTATAACTACGATCAGGGACACAGCAATATATGCCAGAGCCATTACAGGAACCAACACCTGAGTTATTTTTGAAATTCTTTTACCGCCGCCAAAAATCACGATTCCGGCAAGAACAGCAACCACAGCACCTATTATAAGTGTAGTGTTTTCACCCGGAAAATATGCTTTGACGAAGTCGGTAAGGTTAAAAGACGCCAGAGCGTTAAAACCGCCCATATATGTTGCAATAAGTGCTATAGCAAAAGCACCGCCCAGTGCGGGAACGTTGAGAGCCTGCTTGATGTAGTAGGCAGGACCGCCGTAGGAGCCGTCTACACCTTTTTTCTTATAAATCTGTGCCAGAGTAGATTCTACGAAAGCAGAGGCACCGCCTATGAGCGCTATAAGCCACATCCAGAAGACTGCTCCGGGACCTCCGGACAGAATAGCCCCTGTAACACCTACAATGTTTCCTGTGCCCACTCGAGAGGCGGTTGAAACCATCAGGGCCTGAAAGGATGAGATTGAATCACGATCTTTCTTCGGCTCTGAAATAACGCGAATTGACTCTCTGAGAAGTCTGAACTGTACGAAACCGGTGCGGAATGAGAAGTACAGACCTGCGGCAATGAGCAAGGCAATGAGAATATAGCCATATAACCATCCGCTGATTGTGCCTACAATTTCTCCAAAAACTTTCATAATTTTTCCTTATTATTCCTTTCTGATTTATTTTTCACATTTTCTTCAATATATATACATAAAATGACCTTTAATAGATTACCGTAAAAGAGAATAACAGTCAAGAGATAAAACGAAAATGATGTAGTCAGAAAAAAATGATTGTGGTATACTAAAACGCAGAAAGAAGGACAGGAGATCAGATTATGATAAATCTTCTTGATTTACAGTTTAATGAAATGGAAGAACTGATGAAGAAACTTGGACAGCCTAAATTCAGGGCGGTACAGGTTTTCGGCTGGCTTTACAAGGAGGCCGGAAAAGGTGCAGCAGACTTTGATGATATGAAAAATATCCCTGCTGAACTGCGGCACAAACTTGCTGAAATCAGCGTTATAGGGCTGCCGCGAATTCTCAAGGTTCAGGAATCAAAGCTGGACGGAACGCGCAAGTACCTGTTCGGGCTTAGCGACGGCAATGCGGTTGAAAGCGTTTTCATGCGGTATAAATTCGGAAACTCCATATGTGTATCATCACAGGCAGGCTGCCGCATGGGCTGCAGTTTTTGTGCATCTACTCTGGGCGGGCTGGCAAGAAGCCTGACAGCAGGAGAAATTGCGGGACAAATTCTTTCCGCAGAAAGAGACACAGGAGAACGAATCAGTCACGTGGTGGTGATGGGAAGCGGAGAACCTTTTGACAACTATGAGAATCTTTCTTCATTTATAAGAGTTATCAACAATCCGAAGGGACTGAACATAGGCATGAGGAACATTACAGTTTCAACCTGCGGCATAGTTCCGATGATAGAAAGATTCGGCGAGGATTTTCCTCAGGTGAATCTGGCTATTTCCCTCCATGCTTCAGACAACCAGAGGCGGAGCAGCCTCATGCCGGTAAACAGAAAATATCCTCTTGATGAGCTCATCAGTGCCTGCAGACGGTATTCGGACAGAACCTCCAGGAGGGTGACATTTGAGTATACTCTTGTAAAAGGTATGAACGACAGTGAGAGTGATGCGGATAAGCTGGCGGATCTGCTTCGGGGGATGCTTTGCCACGTGAATCTAATTCCTCTGAATACTGTCAGAGAAAGAGATTTCGAGACGACAGGAAAGGCAGTGGCGCAGAAGTTCAGAGAAAGGCTTGAATCACGCGGCATTCCGGCTACAATCAGGCGTGAGCTGGGGGATGATATAGATGCGGCCTGCGGACAGCTCAGACGGAGCATAATGACAGAAAAATAAAGGCAAAATAGAGGTTGAAAGCCACCGTGTTTTGTTGTATAATGAGTAAAATAACTGAAAACAGAGCAAAAATATTTAGGAGGCGATTTTTATGGTTAAATTATTAGTTGGACATAAAGGCAGCGGTAAGACAAAGCAGATGATCGACATTGCCAATGAGTCCGTAGAATCAAGCAAGGGTAGCATTATCTTCATCAACAAGAATCACAGATTGATGTATGATTTAAAATACAGAATCAGAGTAATCTGCATGGAAGACTTTGAGCACATTACAAACTGTGATGAATACATAGGTTTCCTTTACGGAATCATCAGTTCCGACCATGACATCGAAACTATTTTCATCGACAGTATTTTAAAACACGCAGACTTCACTTTAGGCGATCTGCCTGAATTCGTAGAGAGACTTAAGGACATTTCCAAGAACTACGGAATGGACTTTGTAGTAAGTCTGAGTGCAGAAAAGGAAGAAATGATCGGCGTAAACTTTGACGGCTGCGAAATCTTAAATTAATTGCTTTTGAAATATCAGGCGGTGGGAAACCATCGCCTTATTTTAATATATAGGTAAATATGAAAATGATGGACATAAATGACATAAAAGAAAAAATGAAGGGTAGGAAGCCGGGAGTAATAGGTGACAGAAAGGAATTCGCCGTGCTTATTCCTCTGGTGAAAAGGGCAGACGGTCTGCATCTGCTGTTTGAGAAGCGCTCCGGAAATATAAAACAGCCGGGTGATATCTGTTTCCCGGGAGGCAGAATAGAAGAGGGAGAAAGCATCACCGAGTGTGCACTAAGGGAGACCGACGAGGAAATAGGAATAACCGATGTTGAAGTTATAGGGCAGTTCGATTCCATTCTTGAGGTGAACAGAATCACCATGCATACAGTGGTGGGGGTCATTACAGAAGAGTCAATAAAAAACGCCCGTATTAACCCGGATGAGGTTGCGGACATATTTACTGTGCCTCTGGACTTTTTTGCCTCCGCCGAGCCCATGAGCCATACTGTCAGAATTATTCAGGATACTGCTGATTTTCCATATGAGGAAACCGGCATAAGAAAGGACTACAAGTGGCGCGTAGGGCATCAGGAAATATTTATTTACCATTATGAGAACAGAATCATATGGGGGCTTACAGCCAGAATTGCCAGGTGGTTTGCTGATTTTGCCTGCGGCTCGCTGTGATTAATTATGACTCAAATGAAAGACTTATGTTGTAATTTTCATCTAGAGAATCGTTAAATACTTCGCACACTTTGTCCCAGAAGCTGCCCAGGTTATGTTCAAGCAGATTCTGACCTTCAACGATAAACTCTGCAGAGTAGGATACTGCTGTCAGGGCATCGTGAAGGGCATCAAGGTTTGATCCTATCAAAAGGTCGCTGCCGAGGCTAAGACGCATAAATTCATAAAATTCTTCTTTAGTAGTAATCAGACTGCCGTCGATTACTATTTTTTTTGTTGTATTTACTTCGCCGTTCATATTTTCAATGTTCATTTTTATTATTCCTCCCCGTAAAGCAGTTCGAAGCTATCGTAATGATCTTCAGTGTAGTAGATCAGACCGTCGCTGGAATAGACGATTCTTTTGGCGCCTCTTGTCTCTGCGCCAAGGGTATCAATGTCACATTCGTAGTAAGTGCGACCGTCTTTTTTAGGAAGCAGTCCTTCGTAATTGCCGAACCTGTCTCCGCCGATACACATTCCCGGTGCGTAAGGCTCCAGCGAGCCGCCATTCCATCCCAGTTCTCTGGCTTCGGATTTTGAAATAAAGTTGTCAGGCAGACAGCCGTTGTCGTGAATATATGCGGCAACCTCGTCCTTGGAAGTAAGTGCCACATCGCTCTCTCCGGGCACTGTGGCAGGAGCGCATGCGTAAAACAGAAGTGCAGCAAGCACAGTCAGTGCGATCAATGCCGGAAGGGCGGCAGCTTTAAATATTCTTTTCATAGTTTTCCAAAACACCTTTCTTTTATATTCTTTTAAACTGATTTTATATAATTACAGGATTAAAGTCAATGGCACAGAGAAATATCCAAATTTTGATGGGTTACTTTTTGTAACCTTTTAGGCTACCCTTTAATTACAACCAATGAAAGGAGAAAAACAACATGAAAAAGAAATTTTTGATGGCGGCGCTGGCATTATGCATAGCAGCCGGTTCTGCAGATGCAGGCTTCGGTCTCACTGCTGAAAAGGGAATATCCTTCGGAGGAATTTGTAAATTACTCTCGTTAAACTGCGGCCAGAATGCAACCGGAACCGTAAGCTCTGTAAATTCTATGGAAAAACAGGTGGCATCTCTCACCAACAGTGAAAGAAAGGCGGCGGGCCTTAGAAGTCTTACTCTGGATTCACGGCTTTCAAAGCTGGCAAGAATGAAGGCCGAGGACATGGCGAAAAAGGGTTACTTTTCCCACACGTCACCGACTTACGGCTCAGCCTTTGACATGATGAAAAAATATGGTGTTTCCTACAGAACCGCAGGCGAAAACATCGCCAAGGGTCAGAAAACGCCGGAAGCAGTAATGAATGGCTGGATGAATTCGTCGGGCCATAGAGCCAACATTCTTAGCAGTACGTATACTCATATCGGTGTGGGATATGCTAAAGACAGCAAGGGAAAAACTTACTGGGTACAGATTTTTAAAGGATAATTAACAAACAGACAAAAAAAGTCTAAAAAACGGTTAAAGAGGAAAAAATAACTTTTACTTTTCTCCCTACTTGTATTATAATTAAGAAGTAAATATTTCTTTTATTCACTTAGGAGGGAAAATATGAAGAAGTTTTTAACATTATTACTTATCCTCGCTATGGTATTCACATTTGCTGCCTGCGGCGGCAACGATGATGGAGGAGATGCTGAATCCTATGCAGTTGCAATGATTACCGACTATGGTGACATCACAGACGAATCATTCAACCAGACTACTTATGAAGCATGTAAGGAATTCTGCGAAGCAAACGACATCCAGTTCAACTACTTCAAGCCTGCCGGCGACAACACTGCTGACAGAGTTGCTATGGTTGACCAGGCTGTAGGCGAAGGCTACAACGTAATCGTAATGCCGGGTTATGCATTCGGCGGAACTGTTGTTGAGGCCGCTCCTAACTATCCGGATGTTAAGTTCATTGTATTAGACGTTGCTAAGGGAGATATTCTTGAAGCTGCCGTAACCAAGGCAGGCGAGACTTATGACTATCAGCCGGATAACTGGAACCTTGAAGACTACTTCGACATGTCCAATGTATACTGCGTAGTATATCAGGAAGAAATCGCAGGCTATATGGCAGGCTATGCTGCTGTTAAGCTTGGATACGAAAAGTTAGGTTTCCTTGGCGGAATGGCTGTTCCTGCAGTAGTTCGCTATGGACAGGGCTTCGTTCAGGGCTGCGATGCTGCTGCTGCTGAAATGAACAAGGATATCGACCTTAATTACGTATACGGCGGACAGTTCTTCGGTAACGCTGATATCACAGCTGTAATGGATACGTGGTACAAGGGCGGCACAGAAGTTGTGTTCGCTGCAGGCGGTTCAATCTATACTTCAGCTTGTGAAGCCGCTGTAAAGGTTGGCGGAAAAGTTATCGGTGTTGACACTGATCAGGCTCCTATTATTGATGGCGCTTACGGCGACGGAATTACAGTAACATCTGCCATGAAGGGCTTATACCCGTCAACTTACAATGCTCTTGAAGACATCGTTCTTAACGGTAACTGGGATAAATATGTTGGTCAGATTGCTAACTTAGGCATCATTTCAGACAATCCTGAAGAAAACTATGTACAGATTGCTCCTTCAACTCAGTTCAAGGACGGTGCATTCACAGAAGATGACTATAAGGCTATGGTAGCAAAGCTTAATGCCGGCGAAATCAAGGTTGACAGCAACATTGCGGAGATGCCGGAAACTACTAACACTAAATTAAACGTACAGGGGCAGATTGTAGGTTAATTTTAGATTATTTATAGGGGTGTCAGTAGGCATCCCTATATTTTTAATTTTGAAAGTAACGATAAAGATAATATCGTTAAGATAGATTGAATAAAAGAAGTTTTAAATTAAAGAAAAAGAGGGAGGTAAGCCTTTGGAACAGCAATACGCAATAGAAATGCTGCATATCACCAAAAAATTCCCGGGCATTATTGCTAATGATGATATCACCCTTCAG
>JALFXR010000123.1 GCA_022787405.1 Bacillota bacterium | reverse complement strand
TCCAGGTCTCCGGTTTTCTCAATTATAGTAGACTTTCCGGCAAGGGTTATGCATTCCTTTCCCATTATCTCAGAGCCCTTCTGAGTGTTGACATTTACAATAACGCTTTCAAGATTGAACTCTATACCTGCAAAGGGTCCTTCTTCATATACCGGTACGTTGTATATGGCATCATCCAGCATTTCCACAAGCTTGGCAGCATTGGGTATTCCTTTTCCGTTTATCACCAGAATCACCATCACCTGACCCGTTCCAAAGGCTGTCTTCACTATCATGTGGCGCATAAGACCCTTTTCCCAGCGTGGATCATAGGATGTGATATTATCTTCCTCCATAAAACGCCGCAGAGCCTCTGCCGCCGCCATGGCAGGCTCCGACTGCAGCATACAGTCGCGGCAATCTACAACACTGTGACTTTTTGCCTGATAAAAGCCTATCCTTGGTTCATGGACAGGTACCATTATGCCTCCCTTTTTGGTTATGAGTCCTCCTGTGCTGACAGGCATTGAAGCCTTGTTTCTGTACCTTAGGGGCTCATCCATTCCTATGACCGGAGCCACCGCCGGCTGGTCTATACCGCCTATCCTGATAAGCTTATCCCTTATCTGGCGCCTTTTAATTTGAAGCTGAGTGCTATAATCCGTCTCCTGATATATACATCCGCCGCATTCTCGGTAATATGGGCACAGAGCCTCCTGTCTTGCGGGAGAGGGCACGGTGATTTCAACCGGTTCGGCGAAAGCATAATTCTTTTTTACCTTAGTCACCCTTACAGATACCTCGTCACCCACAACTACATCACGGACGAATACGGCAAATCCCTGAACTTTGCCTATTCCACGTCCCTCTGTTGAAATATCTTCTATCTTAAGACTGACTATATCACCTTTGTTCATACTTCCTCCTGATTTTTTCATAATCTTCTAAAGTGTTTATGTTAAGCGTTTTATATTTTTCTGTCATTACCGTTTCAAACCCTGCTGCCGCCAGAATGGATCTCATTTTCAGATTTCCTTTCCTCAGCTCTCGTTTCATGAGATCAAGGCACGATACAGGATATATACCTATGAGGGGCTCCATGCCTTCACAGGTACTGGCTACTACCGGAACAGGCTCTGACATGGAAATTGCCTTCTCTGCCAGCTTTAAGGCCAGTGCGCTGTCAACAAAAGGCGTATCACAGGGAATCGTAACCAGCCAACTGCTTTTGCAGATGCTGAGTGCGGTTGCAATGCCTGCCGCAGGTCCTTTTCCGGCAAATTCCTCCATGTCCTCTACAGTCACAAAACCTTCCGGTGCTGCAGTCTGTCTTCTTGAAGAGAAAATTCTTTC
Source organism: Bacillota bacterium (assembly GCA_022787405.1). GTDB lineage: Bacteria > Bacillota > Clostridia > Peptostreptococcales > Anaerovoracaceae > SUG1106. The sequence goes on along the minus strand of JALFXR010000123.1, from coordinate 686 downwards.
ATTAAAACCGTCCATGCCTGCAGCAATCCTCTGAACAAAAGTCATTTCGCCCAAAGTCATCTCTGATTTTTCTCTTCCCATACGGCGTGACATTCCTCCCGCCAAAATGAGCAAACCTATGGAATTTTCGAAAAAAACCCTGTTTGTCATAGCTTTTTTGCCTCCGGCTGTTGTATAATCACAGTGTAACAGAAAATTACTTTGTTTTCAATCAGGTCCTTAATATGCATCAGAGAGGTGGCAAAATTGAAAAAAACAGGATTTCAGTATAACATGAACACATGTCTGGCCTGCGGCTCATGCCAGCTGGCCTGTAAAAATGTTCATGAACTCAAGACAGGTGAATTTTATCGCCGTGTGGATATCATAGACGGATTTCCATATTCAGGAAGCTGCAACCATTGCAGCGAAGCAGCTTGCGTCAGAGCATGTCCTACGGGAGCCATGTATAAGGCCGAAGATGGCACCACACGCCACGATGACGGCAAGTGTATAGGATGCGGTTCATGTATGTGGAACTGCCCTTATGGTGCTGTGTCTTTCAGCAAGACAAAGGGAGTAACCCAGAAATGCGACTCCTGCTTTGAGCGCAGAGAAAATGGGCTTAATCCCGCATGTGTGGATGCATGTCCTACCTGCAGCCTCAGCTTCACCTGTCTGGAAGAAACCATGGCTGATGTGCCTTT
>JALFXR010000084.1 GCA_022787405.1 Bacillota bacterium | reverse complement strand
AGACTCACGGTTGATGCAGATGGGATCAGGACCGTATCATCACTGGACATAACCATCACAATTGACGGGAAGACAATCGAGATCGAGAAGGATGCTGATGAAAAGTGGATTGAGATCGATGGAACGTTCTTCGACAACACGGAACTTGAAAAGATGCTTGATGCCGCAGAGGATGCAGCCGAAGCAATTGAGGAGTTTCTTGAAAACCTCCCATCCCTCAAACTTGATTTACGTACCTTAATAGCAGGCAATGAAACAAAGGTGGAGATTAAAATCAAGGATGGTGAAGAGGTTGAAGCAACCATATCAGGATCCACCACATTCAAAGCAGCTGATGGAAAGCTTACGATTTCCTTAGACCTAAGTTACACTGAATTTGATGATGGCAAGGCTGATAAGAATTTCCATGTTGAGGGATCCTTCTCACTTGATCTTGATCCGAAGAGCTTCACCGATATTCTGAATAATCTGAAGAACATTGCGGATGTTACGATCAAAGTTAACGGCATGAATGTCTGGGCAGAAGCTTTCCTTGCCGAGCTTGACTGAATCATAACTGACATGGTTCCCGGCAGCACTGCCGGGAACGTATTTACACCATATCAGATACGGGGCTAAGCCATCTTCATGATGAAATGCTTTTCAATTCCATCTGATTACCGGATTTCTTTATACCAACAGATAGATTACTCAATCATACCCGCCTGTTCCCTGACTCGGTACTTCCGACCATTCCATTACTGATAAAAAGCTATCTGGATTCGTATCCGGTCATGCTGCATCTGACCAAGTAGGTTGAGTGCCCTTATGTTTTATATTTATCTTATTATAATGTAAATAATTATTTACTTTTCTATATAATTACTTTATATTTCTTATATGTACAGTAATAATATAATCGTTCGCAGGAACGTGAAATACAGAACAGTCAGAATCATGGAGCAGGTGGGCCGGTTCATCGACCTGCCTGCGGAAAAAGGATCGGAATCATAAGCATTCACCAGGAAGAGGAAATTGTCATACCAGCTCAATTGTGTCAGCAGTGCTGACATTTTCTCATTTCCGGCATAAGTCTCATAAAATTGCTTCATGTGATAAAGTCCACGACGATTAAAACCTTTGATACCAGGGAATTGACGTTGGATGTAATCGGAAAGCGAATCAATGTATCCGTCTCCATAGTTTGCCTCTTTGAAGAGTGCAGTCAGCAGGCATTCTCCAAGTCAAGGAGCAACATGGACCATACTGCTTTCAGGGAGCTTTTCGAGTTTCTGGTCGATAAGGCAAACAACACGCCGGACCTCTGCACGCATGAGGAAATCCCGGGTTATATCGTAGTGGCAATAGACGGTACGAAAGTATCCCTGCCCAATCTCCCGGAATTCAGGGAAAAGTACTTTACCACCGGAGCCGGGGCAAAGAGCCCCACGGCACTTGTATCCACTGTGGTGAGTGTTACGGACGGAAGGATAATCGATGCTGTATGGTCTGAAAAGAATGATGAAAGGAAGTGTGCGCAGCATCACATGGAAGTCCTGAAGGAATACTTCGGTGATGGCGGAACTACCGTAATGCTGCTTATGGACAGAGGTTATCCGTCCGATGACTTTCTCAGGGACATCGCTGAGAAAGAATTCGCATTCTGTCTCAGGTGCAGGAACGGGATGAACAAAGACATTGCTGCCCTGCCTGAGGTATATGACGGAGAGTACCTGTTTGCAGGAGGTGCCAAAGTCAGATGCGTGAGGTTTGCCCTTGACTCCGGTGAGACCGAGACACTGCTGACATCCGACCGGAAAATGAGCGTTGAAGACCTCAAAAGACTGTACTTCCGTCGCTGGAAGGCGGAGACAGAGTATCTGACGATCAAAAAGCGCCTTGAGCTTGAGAACTTCACGGGTAAGACGGAAAACTCAGTTCTGCAGGATTTCTGGGCACTCATGTGTGCAGACCAGCTTCTATGGATGTGTGAGATCGAGGCTGACCCGCTCATCGTGGAGGACCGTAAGGATAAGCCAAACAAGTACCAGTATAAGATGAACCGCAATATGTTCATTGCGACCATGAAGGACAAACTGGTTGAGACCATTTGCTGCAAATATCCGAAGAAACGAAAGATCCTCTTCGATAAAATGATGGATGATGCAAGAAAGCATGTAATTCCGATCAAACCTGACAGGACGACCCCTCGTCCCAAGAACAAAAGAAAGACTGAATACAGCTTCAACAATAAGCATAACTGCTAAGGTGAGGTCTTAAGTTGTGAACATTGATTTACAAAAGGATCCATGACCAGAACGACATCAAGCCATGCAGACGTAATTGCTTTTCC
>JALFXR010000239.1 GCA_022787405.1 Bacillota bacterium | reverse complement strand
CGATAATCAAAAACTCCTCATTGTGGCCGTCCGGATTGTAAACGGAAACAAGGCTCCCGAAAAAATGACTCTTCCGGTGTCCCTTGATAATTTTGACAAGGTCATCGTATAGCTGCTTGCAGTTCTCGGTCTTCCAGTCATAATTTCTCTGGTACACCGGGATGACAAACCGCTTGTCGGAGCCTTCCATATATTTAACGAATTTGCATTCTGAACCTTTCATCTATCTTTATTCCTCCTCGTCCACAAAGATTCCCGGAACATTCTGCCGGATATATTCGACTTCGTTCTCCACGCTGGTTCGACCACACTTTGATAACGAGGCCTTCAGTTTTAGCTTCCCGGTGCTGCCGTCCTTCACAACATACTCCGGATTTTCCTTGATAAATCGTGCCGACTCACGAGAGAATCCATTTCTCTGCAAAAGAATCGTCAGCGGATTTGTGGTGCCATATTCCACGTATTCATACCAGTTATTGGCGTCCAGCTCATCATCGCCCTTGATGCGCCTGAACTCATTTGAAAATCGCAGGAAATAGTTCGATATGCTAAACAAGATAACATTTTCGATCACTTCCAACGTATCAGCAAAAACAATATTACGATGAATTAATGATGTATCGTCATACACGCCCTTGGTATATCTGTTAATCCAGAAGTCATCCGGTTTCTCACGATGGTGCTTCAAGGCTGCCCGCATGATGTAATTCAGGCCGTTTCCCTCCATCCATTCACAGAGGATAACCGCGTACCAGCTCAACAGACTATCCTTGCCAAGTGTGCTTGATTCATATATTTTCCACTGGAAAACATTGCTCAACTTCTTTAAAAACTCCAACACCACGTCGTGTCTGAAATATCCATTCTTCACTTCTGGGTAACGCAGATCATTATTTTTTATAGCCATAATGAGACGTTTTGTCTGGTCAACAGATGTGTTTATGTCGTCGTCCGGGATTGTCTCTGTATTCTTGAATTTATCGCGGATGTTCTTTTCATCCTCGTCTGTCAGGAATGGCTTGAACTCTCGACGTACAAGCGTATCCTTATCTTCAACAATATCTCTGAGCAGAATAATCCCAAACTTACGCATCATGATATAGGACTCTTCTGACTGAAGAGGAGAACCACTCTCATTAACACGCTGGGGAATTACAGAGCTACCACTTTTAAGAATGTCAGCTACATACTTCTTCTCAACCTTCTTGAGAACCTTCGGATTCGTAGCGATGGAAAGCACCTGCTCAGGCACTTTCTCTTGCAGCATCCTGACATAGTCATCGGCTTTTACTGTTTCTTCCTCATCGGTAACAAAATATACATTCCCAAAGAGATTGAAGCTGATTCTGCCGACACGGCCTATCAGGTTTCTGAAATCGACCGGCTCCATCTCGCTACGGAATATCTTGTTGTCTGTAATGAAAAGATTGTCTGCAGGCAAATTAACGCCCTCCAGCAAAGTGCTGGTGCAGAACATAATCGTTATATGCCCTTCCTGAAACAGTGTCTCTATCCTTGCCCGAATCGAGGCAGGAAGATACCCTATATGGTAAGCGATGCCCTTGCGAATCATGTCGGCAAGGAAATAGTCGCCATGAACTTCCTGACGGATGTCCTTAGACAGTGTTTCCAGCAAAGGATCATTCTTAATGCCGTCATACCCAAGTGCGTCAGAAAATCTCCGAGCTGCATCGATTGCTTTATTCCTACCGTTGAAGTAGACGATGGTCTGCTTTCGCATATCCCCCGGCAGGTCTTTATTCATTTTTTCAAATTTCAGCAGAATATCCGTAAGGTTAGCATTTCTGCCGCCTCGGTCGCGTATATTCGCAACGTGAATACGTTTTCCGTTATGCTCGTTATAAACCTGAATTTCGTGATTCTTCAGGTCTACAAGGAACTTCACCTGAACGACCGGTGAGTATGTAATTGCCAGTTTGCTATCATCACCAGCCTCTATATCTGTCATCATCCGGAGATAAACCTGCGGATTCGGAATGTTCGGAGAGGCGAATATAAAGTGTGGCTTAGGCTCTCGTTTCAAAAGCATATCCACAACCTTGTAGTAAAACGGAGCACGGCTGTTCTTGCCAGACAACTTATGAGCCTCATCGATAAACAAGTAGTCTATCTGCACCTTCGGCTGGCTGATCAACAGGTACAGCAAACGTTCCGGTGTGAGAACGAAGATATAATTGTGCTCTTCCTCCAATGCAATATCACTGGCCGCAGTTACCACACGATAATTGCAGCGGTCGAGGTAGTTGATTTTCTCAAGATTGCCGTTTTCACCGAGGTCGTCAATAACCTTACCACGGACTTCGTTTATGAGTGCCTTTGTCGGCACAATCAGAGCATAGTTTTTCTGTGCGCCGTGGATGACCTCATTCTTGATAAACATCCGCATGATGAAGGACTTCCCCATAGAAGTCGGAGCAGAATAGCTGAAGCAATCATCGGTCAAATGATCATATGCTGTTTTCTGAGCAGCAAAAAACTTCTCATCCGGTTCGGCGGGAATCGTAAGATAGTCATCCCTAAATTCAGAGAAGAACCTCTCCAGCGCAGTAATGTCCTGATATTCGGAATTGATGTGTTCTATACCCTTATGGTTTCCTATGCTTGAAAAGACATCTCCGGCATAAAGCTTGATCAGCGTGTCCTCCGGGTAAAGCTCATTCAAGAGAATTACCATTTCCTGCGCCCAGATTTTATGAGCATTTGCCTTTTCAGGATCATTAGACTTCGACAGCAAGTCAGCGAAACGCAACGCATCTCGCTTCTCCTTCTGATCGAAAGGCAGTGGTTCCTTCTTGGTAAGTTGAAGCAATCGCAGGGCATAATTATACAGCACCTTCTCATGTATCTTATTCAAGTATTCGTTATCTTCGATGTCGGCAAAGATGGCGGCACCGAGTGTTCTCTTTTCACCGCTCATAGGTCAACATCTCCATCCAATACGTGCTGCATTATCGTTTTCTTTTCGGCCTCCGCATCATTCAGCGGAAGCAAGTAAAAATAGAATGCGTGGTTTTCCAGCCCGCAGTCCTTTATTTTCTGCGAGATGTATGCAGCGTGTTGCTGTGCATCCTGTTCCAGCTTCTCCTGCATAATATCCAGCAATTCATCATCGCTGCGACCTGTAGGAAGAATGCCGAAATTGTACCCCAAGAATACGCCATAAGATATTGCGTACTTGGCTTTCTTTCCTTCCTCTGGCACAACATACTCTTTCAAGACTGCCAGATCATCCTCATCGTAAAAACGGTCGAGGACGGTCTTTTCAATCATATAAACCTCATCATCCTCATGGGCACTGATCTTCTTGATGATCTCGAAAGCCTGATCTATGGCGTCCTTAATCTCTCCGACAATATTTGAAGCGCCGAATACCATCTGGTTATACGATCCGCTGGTGCCGTCAGAACACAGGAAGTGGATACCGTCAGCCTCGCTCAAATACTGCGCGGCATCCGTGCTCAGCTCTATTTTGCTGAGTAACTTATATGCCTTTAGCTTCTCCTCAAGAAAAGCATAAATCATAATCTCGCCGAGCTCGTTTCCTGTACCCTTGGCATCAGCTGCACCTCGTTTACGCATAATGCGAAGAGCCTGCTGCATAACTGCATCCAGATTCCCAGCCTTTTCATACTGCTCCTGCTTTGCCCGCGAAAATACATAGCGGCCAATGTTCAACATCGTAAATTTCTCAAGATCAGCTATTTTGATTTTGCCGCTTCTGACATTGAGGTAAAAAAGGCGCATTGAACCCGGTCGATCTTCACTGATGCTTTCACTGTGATCGACCTCTGTAAAGTAATCATCAAAAGTTTTATCCTTTACAGTTTTTGTGAGTTCCAACGCCCATACACCTCCCTGTAATTAATCGTCATCTTTCTTTTCACCATAAGGTGCCGGATCTTCAGCTACCATCATCAAATCCTGCTGCGGATTAAAATCGTAAGTCACTGACTTCTGCTCAGCACCCGGCATCACGTACTCCTTGCCCTCCGGATTGTAGGTAAGGTTAAACACCAGATCGGACAACCATTTCTTGAACGACGGATTGTCTTGGAACTGCTTGAAGAGCTCCATGTTGTCCGCCATGATAGAGAAGATAACCTGCTGCAATGCACGTTCACTTTCTGTGCGTGCTTCCTGTGCATCAGAATTCTTCATGGCATTCTGATATTTCTTATCCCTTGACACCATCTCCGGGATGGCCAGAATCTGACGCTGTACATTGTCTGCATCGTTCCAGTTTATATTTCCAAACATATCGTTGAAGTCCATGATGATCTTGGATAACAGATCCATTTCCGGCTCAACGATATGGCCTACCTTGCCTGCAGGTACCGGCGCAATTTCTGCATCAGCATCCTCCAGC
>JALFXR010000182.1 GCA_022787405.1 Bacillota bacterium | reverse complement strand
TCATGGGTGACACAGGCTCCATGGCTCTGGGCGGAGTACTGGCTGCAGGTGCAATCATGATGAAACTTGAATTCCTCCTTGCAATCGCCGGATTGGTTTACGTAATCGAAGCTCTGTCGGTAATCATTCAGGTGACATATTACAAAAAGACTAAGAAGAGAATATTCAAAATGGCACCGATTCATCATCATTTCGAGCTTTGCGGAATGAGTGAACGCAAGGTGGTTGCCATGTTCTGGGCAGCTACTCTGGTTTTCTGCCTGCTTGCCATTTTAATAATGAACATATAGAGGTGATTATCAATGTATAACATTAATCTTGAAAACATAAAAGACAAAAGAGTACTGATAGTAGGTATGGGAAAGTCAGGCATAGCGGCTACTCAGGCCATGCTCAAACTGGGAGCCAATGTCACTATTCAGGACTCGAGAGAAAGAGAAAAAACCGATGCCCAGCTGCTTACCTTCCTTGAAGGAAAGCATGTGAATTGCTATTTCCATGAAATACCGGAGCATGTGGCAGATTTCGATATGATAATTCTGAGCCCGGGAGTTGACCCGGAGCTGGATTTTATAAAGGCTGCAGAGGCCAATGGTGCGGAAATCGTGGGAGAACTTGAAATCGCCTACAGAATTGCCAGAGGAAACTTTGTGGCAATAACAGGAACCAACGGCAAGACTACGACAACCACTCTGGTGGGAGAGATTTTCAGAAACTCCAGAAGAAAGACCCATGTGGTAGGCAATATCGGCGTTGCAGTTATCTCAAAGGCTCTGGAGGCAGACGAGGATGACTGGCTCATAACAGAGACCAGCAGCTTCCAGCTTCAGACAATAAAATACTTCAAGCCGGAGATTTCCGCTATTCTGAACCTTACTCCGGACCACCTGAACAGACATCACACAATGGAAGCCTACGGTGAAGCCAAGGCAAGGATTTTTGAAAATCAGGATGCTGCCGGTTACTGTGTGGTAAACTACGACGATAAGCTGTGTTATGGCCTGACTGAGAACTGCAAAGCCAGGGTTGTTCCTTTCTCAAGGAAAGAAGAACTTGAATTCGGAGCTTTCCTTAAAGGCGATATGATGGTTATAAAGAACGAGACCGGCGAACTGGTGGAATTATGCAGCAGAAATGACCTTAAAATTATCGGTGACCATAACGTGGAGAACGCCCTTGCAGCAGCTGCAATCTGTTATTTTGCAGGTATAGACAGGGAGATAATCGCAAAAACTCTGACAGAATTCGGCGGTGTTGAGCATAGAATAGAGTATTCAGGAGAGATTAACGGTGTTAAATTCTACAACGATTCCAAGGGTACCAATGTGGATGCCACGGTTATAGCCCTTAAAGCGATAAAACAGAATATTATCCTCATAGCAGGAGGGGACGGAAAAGGTCAGAGCTTCGACGAGCTGATCAAAAACTTTGAGGGCAGAGTAAAGCACATGATTCTGCTGGGACGTGACGGCAGGCTCATCGCAGATGCTGCTGACAGACAGGGCTTTAAGGATTACACCTTTGCCAAGGATATGCCTGAATGTGTAAAAAAGGCTTTTGAGATGGCGGAGCCGGGAGATACGGTGCTTCTGTCACCGGCATGTGCAAGCTGGGACATGTACGATAATTTCGAGCAGAGAGGCGACCATTTCAAGGAGTGCGTCAGCAGGCTGTAATTTAAGAATTATGATAGGTTAAAGGGCATTATAGGGTTATGGGAAAAAAGACTGTTAAAAAACAACATACAGGAGATTTGTCTGTGGTGCTGCTTGTGATGATTCTGACCATCTTCGGAACCATCATGATTTTCAGTGCCAGCTATTATTATGCCATCAGCAACTTCGGGGATCCGTATCACTACCTGACAAGACAGCTCATCTGGCTGGCGGCGGGTTTCGTTGCCATGTGGATATGTTCTAAAATAGACTATCACTTCTGGGTGCGCTTCTGGCTAATAGCATATCTGGCCGGCATGGCGCTGCTGGTACTGGTACTTATTCCCGGTGTAGGTTCATCTGCCTACGGTGCAACCAGATGGATACAGCTTGGGCCTATAACTATAATGCCGGGAGAAATAGCTAAGGTAGGAATTATTCTGTTTATAACCGGATATTTTTCACGACACCCGAAATGGGCCTCAGATATTAAAAAAGGCATAGTTCCTGTATTGTTTGTAACCGTGACTTATGGCGGACTCATCATGCTGCAGCCTAACATGTCTACAGCTTTTACTGTTTGTTTTATAGTAGGCGGCATGTTGCTGGTGGCGGGAGCCAGGTGGATGCATCTGGGAACTCTGGCAGGAGGAGCGGTTGCAGCAGGTGTGCTTCTTATTCTGGTAGATACTTCCGGTTACAGATACCAGCGTTTTTTGAGCTTTCTGGATCCATTTGATGATCCGCTGGACACAGGGTATAACGTTGTTCAGTCGCTTTTGGCTCTTGGAACCGGCGGACTGACCGGCCTTGGTCTGGGAAACAGTGTGCAGAAGAATCTTTATCTGCCCATGCCTCAGAACGACTTTATTCTGGCTATAATAGGCGAGGAACTGGGATTTGTCGGAATCCTGGGTCTTGTTATATTGTATCTGCTTCTGGTATGGAGAGGCTGTCATATAGCTATTAATGCAAAGGATCTGACGGGTCTTCTTCTTGCTGCCGGTATCACCATCATGGTGGGAGTGCAGGTAGTCATCAACATGGCGGTTGTGACCTCATCGATGCCGCCTACAGGTATTATTCTGCCTTTCGTTAGCTACGGAGGCAATGCGCTGCTGATTTTTATGGCAGCAATGGGAATTCTGGTTAACATATCCAAATCCGCGGATATATGATATAACGGCGCAGTGCCGGAGCTTTACAGGAAGGAATGCAGCTGACTTATGAGAGTAATTGTAACCGGCGGAGGAACAGGCGGACATATTTATCCCGCTATTGCCATCGCTGACAAATTTAAGGAAATGGATCCCAATACGGAAATTCTCTATGTGGGAAATGATGAGGGGATAGAAAAGGAGATTGTCCCGAAGTCCGGATACGAACTGGCTCTGGTAGATGCCAGATGGCTGAACAAGTCAAATCTGTGGCAGCTGGTAAAGACAGGCGCCAGGGTAACTAAAGGAATACTGGAGGCCAATCATGTAATAAGAAAATTCAGGCCTGACGTGGTTATAGGCACGGGAGGCTATGTTTGTTTTCCTGTAATTGTGGCAGCCAGAATGTACGGTGCACGGACATTCCTCCATGAACAGAACGCATACCCTGGTCTTGCCAACAGAACACTGGAAAAACATGTTGACAGAGTTTTCCTCGGCTTTAAGGATGCACAGAAGTACTTTAAGGAGCCGGAAAAATGTATTGAGGCAGGGAATCCGGTCAGAAAAAGCTTCTTCACTATGGACCGCGGAGAGGCCAGAAAAAAGCTGGGCTTCAAGGAGGACGACTTTATCGTATTTTCCTTTGGAGGAAGTCTGGGAGCTGAGAAGATTAACGAGGTTGCCTTTGAGCTTATGCAGGTGCTGAACGGCCATGAAGGCGCTTCAATGGTTTTCGGTACAGGCAAGTGGTACTACGATAAAATTATAGAGCAGGCCGCAGAGCGCGGTATCGAGATAAAGGACAATATCCGCATAAAGGATTACATAGAAGACATGGAAAACTATCTGGCCGCATGTGACCTCGTCATCAGCCGGGCAGGGGCTCTTTCCGTGGCCGAAACCACCGTATGCGGCAAGGCATCGGTGCTTATTCCGTCCCCTAATGTGACAGGAAACCATCAGTATTATAATGCCAAGGCTGTGGCTGACAGAGGGGGAGCAGTTCTCATGGAGGAGAAGGATCTTACGGCAGAGGCACTCATCAGCCAGGTAATGAGACTTAAAAACAATCCTGACCAGCTTGCGGAAATGGGGAGAGCGAGCAGAAGCTGTGCACCTGACAGAGCACTTGACATAATATACAGTACGATTATGGAAATAATAGAAAAAAAGGTAAAGTAACCTCAGACACGCCTCTCACATACTATGATGGTATAGTTGGGAGGTGTTTTTTTGGATTGCTACCATATAGAGGGAGGAGTCCCCTTGCGGGGGGAATATCGAGTAAAGGGGGCTAAAAATTCAGCGCTGCCCATTCTTGCTGCAGCAGTGTCGAAGCCGGGCATTCATGAGATACACGACTGCCCTCGGATAGGCGATGTTTTTGTAATGGAGGAGATCCTCAGATCACTTGGTGCTGACACCTGTTTTGAAGGAAACTGTCTCAGGGCAGATACAAGGAACATGGAAGGAACCGTGGTATCACGAGAAATCATGAGCAGAATGCGTTCTTCCGTATTTCTCATGGGAAGCCTTCTGGCAAGACACGGCGAGGCTACTGTGCACAGACCCGGAGGATGCCGCATAGGCAGGAGGCCAATAGATATACATATAGACGGACTGAGTCAGATGGGTTTCTGTGTGGAAAGCCGCGGCGAGGAAATAAGGTGCAGCGGCAGATGCAGAGGCGGCAGGGTGAGGCTGCCCTACCCAAGCGTGGGAGCTACAGAAAACCTGATGATGGCAGCTCTGTCGGGTGAGAATGAAACCGTTATAGAAAACTGCGCCTGTGAGCCTGAGATTGCGGACCTGCAGGGTTTTCTGAGAACCTGCGGATTTGATGTGACAGGAGGCGGAACGAGCAGAATTGTCGTAAGAGGTTTTTCCAAAGGAACTCATGCGTCGGGAGGTGCGGCGGCCGGGGACACCATGTATTTTATCGTGGAGGACAGAATAGAAGCGGCTACTTATATGGCGGCAGTACTTGCTACAGGAGGCAGAGCGGTATTCAGAAACATAAGGACGGAGATGCTTGAAGAGGTGCTCGGTGTATTTAAGCGTATGGGGGCAGCTATCAGAAGCTTTGACGATACCATAGAAATAATTGCTCCTGAGAAGTTAAAAAGCCCAGGAATAGTGGTTACATCGCCGTTTCCCGGTTTTCCTACGGATTGTCAGCCGCAGCTGATGACACTGTGTACGGCAGCGGGAGGTCTTACCACCATTCGGGAGGAAGTTTTTGAGAGCCGTTTTACCCATAAAAAAGAGCTGGCTAAAATGGGCGCAAATATTGATATCTGTGGAAAAAATGCTATAATTAAAGGGGGTTTGCCACTTAAGGGCGCAGAGGTTTCAGCTGCAGACCTGAGAGGAGGGGCGGCTCTGGTTATTGCCGGCCTTTCTGCAGGGGGCGAAACTGACGTTAGAGACATATATCATATAGATCGGGGTTACGAAAATTTTGATGAAGGACTGCGACAGATGGGTGGAATAATTGAAAGAAGAACGTGCGATTAAAAGAAAAAAGAGAAGAATAAAATTCGTTGTGAAGCTGGGGGTTTTTCTGCTCATTGCAGGAGCGGTGGTTTTCCTGCTCAAATCCCCTTTTTTCAATGTTAAAAACTTCCGGGTGGAGGGAAACAGTTATTATACCGATGAAGAAATTCTGGTCATGGGAAACTGCAAGACCGGAGGAAACATTTTTATCGGGATCGACACAGGCGATATAAGGTCAAGGCTTGAGAAGGATGCATATATGTCATCCGTTAAAGTAAAACGTGTTCTGCCTGATACGGTGAAAATCCAGCTTGAAGAGAGGAAGCAGACGGCGGCCATCGTCTACGGGGAGAAATACGTAGTGGTGGATGGCGACGGAGTGGTGTTGCGTAAAACAGGTGTAATGCCTGAAATTACAGTCCTCAAGGGGCTTACCATAAGCAAGCTTTCAGTTGGGGAAAAGGTAGAAACCGAAGAAAAGGTTCTGCTGAGGCAGACTCTCCAGATGCTCAGCGTCATGGAAAAGAGCAATATGTATTTCAAGACAATAGAACTTTCAGAGGGCGAAATCAAGGCTCACATACTGGACAACCTCATCTGTCAGGGGACACCGGAGAACATTATGAAGGCTATGGAAAAGGACAGCCTTCAGCTGGTTGTGCAGGAGCTTTTTGACAGAAAAATTGAGCGTGGAACCATTAAAATAAGCGGAGACAGGACAGTATCCTTTACTCCGAAAATTGATTAGGTTTTTACTAAAAAAATGATGCATTTAAATGCAATGTATGATACAATTAAGGATAATTGGGAACAATCGAGGAGGTAAGATTGAAAATGCTGCAATTTGATACTAATTTAGAGAAATCAGCAGTGATTAAAGTCGTAGGCGTGGGCGGCGGCGGATGCAATGCGGTGAACCGCATGGTGGAGGCTGAGCTTAAGGGTGTTGACTTTATTGCTGTTAATACAGATAGACAGGCCCTCAACAGATGCGTGGCCGAAACTAAAGTTCAGATAGGAGAAAAACTCACCAGAGGACTGGGAGCAGGTGCCAATCCTGAGATCGGCCAGAAGGCTGCTGAGGAGACTTTGGACGAGATTACATCTCTTCTTGACGGAACCGATATGGTATTTATTACTGCCGGAATGGGCGGCGGCACCGGTACGGGAGCTGCTCCGATTATAGCCAAAGCGGCCAAGGATATGGGTATACTTACAGTTGGCGTTGTCACCAGGCCGTTCTCATTCGAAGGCGCCAAAAGAAAGAAACAGGCAGACCTGGGAATCAACTTCCTGAAGAAATACGTTGACTCTCTCGTAATCGTTCCGAATGACAAGCTCCTTCAGAACTGCGAGAAAAACACTTCGATGCTGCAGGCTTTCCAGATGGCTGATGACGTGCTCCGCCAGGGCGTACAGGGCATTTCAGACCTTATTTCGGACTTTGCGCTTATAAATGTGGACTTTGCCGATGTCAAGTCAGTTATGACTGACAGAGGTGTGGCTCATATGGGTGTAGGCAGAGGAACAGGAGAAAACAGAGCTCAGGATGCAGTAAAGAGCGCTATCGAGAGTCCGCTGCTTGAGACCACCATTGAAGGGGCCAAGGCTATCCTTCTTTATGTGGCAGGCGGATATGATCTGGGAATGCTGGAGGTAAGCGAAATTGCAAGCCTGGTTGAGGAACAGGCCGACAGAGACTGCATACTGATCTTCGGTGCAGCAGTTAACGAGGAAATGCAGGATGAAATAGCAATTACCGTTATCGCCACCGGCTTCGATGAAGGTCTTGAAGGTGCTGCGGGAGGCGGTAAGGCAGCCGCAGAGAAGCCTTCAGAGGAAAAACAGCAGAAGCAGGGACTGGGCGGATATGACGATGTTTTCGGCAGAGTTGAAGGCCTTGAAGGCAAGGAGGTCACACTTCAGGACATCCTCCAGAAGGAAGAAGAAGAAAAAGGAACTTCGCGGTTTGAAATTCCGAGTTTTCTGTAGATAATAAACCAAGCCGGCTTATTCGCCGGCTTTTGTGGTAATAGTGAAGTGAAAAAAACGAAAGGAGAAAGAGCCCTGTGAGGACCATAAGCTCTAAGGACAATAAAATATTCAGGCTCTGTCAGCAGCTTTCACAGAAAAAATACAGGGATAAGCTGGGGCTCTATCTCATTGAAGGCGAGAATCTTCTGGAGGAGGCAGTCAAGAACGGAGCGGAGATAAAAACCGTTCTGGCAAGACCCGATTACGGAGGCTGCTTCTTCGGTACTGAGGATAAAGTCTTTTCTCTTGACGATAATCTGTTCAGGCAGCTTGCACAGACGGAGACAAGTCAGGGGATAATAGCAATAGTTGCAAAACCCGAAATTTCCCCGGCCCGATTTTTGGATGAAGGAGGCGGCGGGAATTTTGTCGTTTTAGACAGACTGCAGGATCCGGGCAATATAGGCACAATTTTAAGGACTGCCGACGCTGCGGGCTACAGTCTGGCAATAGTTTTAAAGGGTACGGCTGACGTATTCTCATCTAAGGTAGTAAGGGCGGCGACCGGTTCACTCTTTAGAATGCCGGTTGTTTTCATGGACTCCGTAGATGAGCTGATGGAATTTACCAGGGCAGCCGGCAAGAAACTCGTGGCGACCTGTTTCGACACGGATCGTTACTACTATGATGAGAATCTTAAGGAGAACATCGCCCTCATAATCGGAAATGAGGGGAACGGTATCTCACGGGAACTTATCGAAGGCTCAGATTTGAAAATAAAGATTCCTATGCACGGAAACATCGAATCGCTTAACGCTTCCGTGGCGGCAGGAATTTTAATGTATGAGGCTGTAAGGCCCCAATAAAATTCGGTAGAAAGGTTTAACGTAAAATGCAGGAAAGATTAAAGCAGATTTTAGAAGAATCAAAGAGACAGTTACAGGAAGCAGCTTCGGTACAGGATGCCGAGGATGTAAGAGTAAAGGTTCTGGGCAAGAAGGGACAGCTGACAGAAATTCTTCGCTCAATGGGCAAACTTGCCCCGGAAGAGAGAAAGGAACTGGGTCAGGCAGCGAACCAGGTCCGTTCCGAAGTCGAAAAGATGTTAGATGAAACCTTTGAGAACCTTAAGAGCAAGGCGAGAGAGGCCAAGTTCAAGGCCGAAAAGATAGATGTTACAGAGCCGGGCAAGCTTTACAAGCTGGGAACCAAACATCCTGTAACAATTACCATTGAGGAAATTTCAAGAGTGTTCAAGTCCATGGGCTTCACTTTGACAGAGGGGCCTGAGGTTGAAACAGTTTTCAATAACTTTGATGCCCTTAACGCAGGCCCTAACCATCCGGCCAGAGACTGGACAGACACTTTCTATGTAAATGACGATGTGCTTCTGAGAACTCAGACTTCACCGGTACAGGTAAGAACACTGATGAACCAGAAGCCTCCTATCAGAGTTTTTGCTCCGGGAAGATGCTTCCGCTGCGATACTCCTGATGCTACTCACTCACCTATGTTCCATCAGGTTGAAGGACTGGTTGTAGATGAAGGAATCACTATGGCTGATCTTAAAGGCGTCCTTGACAGCTTTGCCAAGCAGATGTTCGGCCCTGAGGCAAGAACCAAGTTCAGACCGCATCACTTCCCGTTCACAGAGCCTTCGGCAGAAATGGACGTTTCCTGCTTCAAGTGCGGCGGCAAGGGCTGTAAAGTGTGCAAGGGCAGCGGCTGGATAGAAATTCTGGGCTGCGGTATGGTACATCCTAACGTCCTCAAGGTAGGCGGAATCGACACAGAAAAGTACACAGGTTTCGCTTTCGGTATGGGTGTTGAAAGAATTGCAATGCTCAAGTACGGAATCGACGACATCAGACTGCTGTACGAAAACGATATGAGATTCATCGAACAGTTCAAGTAATTCGCAGAATTAAGGACGACGTTGCGAATTAAAATGTGAAAATTTGATTTAGGAGACAAGAAAAAATGATAGTATCACTGGAATGGTTAAAAGATTATACAGAAGTTAATGTAAGCCCCGAAGAATTCTGCGATCGTATGATAATGTCAGGCTCCAACCTTGAGACTATGGAAAAAGTGGGAGAAGACATGGTCAAAGTCGTAGTGGGCAGAATAGTTAAGATAGACAAACACCCTGACGCTGACAAACTTGTGGTGTGCCAGCTGGATATAGGTGAGGAAGAGCCTGTTCAGATTGTAACAGGTGCTCCTAACGTATTTGAAGGCGCTTATGTTCCTGTTGCTCTCCACGGCAGCAGAATACCGGGGCCTCTCCACGGACAGCCTAAGCAGGAGGGCGGCACCAAGATTACCAAGGGCAAGCTCCGCGGCGTGGTATCCAACGGAATGCTCTGCTCTTTCGGCGAACTGGGCTTTGAAGACAAGGTTGTTCCTGTAAATCAGAGAGACGGAATCTGGATTCTGGGCGGTGAATACCCTGTAGGAACGGATTTCGCCGAAACTATGGAACTTAAAGACGCCATAATCGACTTCGAAATCACACCTAACAGACCGGACTGCCTTTCCATGATCGGTATGGCCAGAGAGGCTGCAGCGACCTTCGGAACTCAGCTTAAGTACCCGGAAACAAAGTGTGAAAATGAAGAAGGAAACGCAGCTGATTATGTAAACGTAGAAGTGAAGTCACCGCTCTGCAAGAGATACGTTGCCAGAGTGGTTAAGGATGTGAAGGTCGAAGATTCACCGTGGTGGCTCCAGAGAAGACTAATCCATGCAGGCATGAGACCTATCAACAATATCGTTGACATCACCAACTTCGTAATGCTTGAATACGGTCAGCCGATTCATGCTTTT
>JALFXR010000120.1 GCA_022787405.1 Bacillota bacterium | reverse complement strand
CTTGAGGATTCAATAACTGAATATAACGATACTTATACATTAATGAACGACAAAGGTATACGCCTTTTTGTAGAACGTAAGAGATCGTTGGATTTGATCTCTTATGTTGAAATGCTCGTAAACAGCATCGCGAATAAGCCAAAGAGTTTTGAGATGGATTTTGAGGAAATCAATATCTGCAGAAAAAGTTTTACTGATTCGTGTGATTTTGCCGATATGGAACTGAAAGCAGCCAGAGAGGCAGCGGGAGGAGCCGGTGCCGGACTTGCGGCAGGAGCTTCGGTTGCTTTTATGGCACCTACAGCTGCCATGTGGGTAGCAACGACATTTGGAACTGCTTCAACAGGTGCAGCTATATCGACACTTTCGGGCGCAGCGGCAACAAATGCGGCACTTGCATGGCTTGGGGGTGGAGCTCTTACCGCAGGCGGAGGGGGAATGGTTGCGGGTAATGCACTTCTTGCGATGGCGGGACCTGTTGGATGGACAATTGCCGGAGCAACTTTACTGTCGTCAATCCTGATTCTCACAAAGAAAAAGACCAAGCTCAATAAGCAGAAGAATGAAGAGATTGAATCTGTCAAAAGGAATACGGAAAGCATCAGAGAGATTGATGCTCAAATCAGCGGTGTTCTTGCAGAGACAGACAGCATAAGAGAACTGCTTAACAGCTGCTATAAACAGTGTATATCATTATATTGCGGTGATTACTCTCAGATGAACGACGATGAGAGGCAGAATCTCGGGGCACTTGTAAACAATACCAAGGCTCTGTCAGCTGTCATGGCAAAGGTAATTGAGGCGTAGATGTGAAATGGAGAAAGTATTTAGTGTAGAAAAAATCGGCAATCTATCTATTGACATGCTGATGTCGCCGGAAATGAAGGCGGAAATAGACTACGCAGTGTCTACAATACAGAAAAGTCAGGAAGCACTTTATTCCCTTGCAAATGACGATAATACAAAGCTGACAGGAATAAAAGCGGGAACTGTACTCATTGTCTCAATCATTAATAAGGTGTCCAAAGGTAAAGAAATCAACGAATTTACTGAAGATGACTGGAAGGAAATCTCAGAGTCCGTAATAGATAATGCGGTTCTGATGGATGAAATGAAGTATAGCAAAATGGTGTTTTTGACTTATGCTGACTATATTGATGCTTCAGCATTGTCGATAAGTCGTTTTGCCTCAGAGGATAGAGTCGTAGCCATTAAAACGCTTTCTTCAGAAATCCGTGCAAAAAGTGAGGCCTTTGACAGAGGTGAAATTGCTGAAACAGCCTTTATTGAGGATTGTATATGGATTGCGCTTGATGCGATGGTCAAGCTGCTTGCATCAACTCTTGCACTGTGTTCGGGTAAAGATTTTGGAAAACTTTCTTACGCTGTGTCGGTTTTTGCATTTGAATACGGAAGGATGGCTCTCTACAAGCGGGAGAATGAGATTCTGACGGAATACTTTGAGAACCAGAAAATGCTAAGTGATGAACTTGAGCAGAAATATAAGCAGTATCTCGAGAGTGTGGAGAATCAGAGCAAAATATTCAATGAGTTGGTTGAAGACGCATTCAGCACAGATTGCAGGACAAGACTTCGGAAATCTGCAGAGCTTGCAAAAGCGGCAGGTGTGGAAGCGTCGGATATCCTAAAAACGAAAGAGGAAATCGATGATTTTTTCATGTAATTTGTGTCCGGCTGACATCGAGGTCCTGGAGTGGATAAGGAGGTCCCAATGCCTTTAAAGATAGTACGAAACGACATTACGAAGATGGAAACCGACGCCATAGTCAATACGGCTAATCCGAGGCCTCAGGTGGGTGATGGCGTCGACAGCAGAATATATGAGGCAGCGGGCTTTGAGCAGCTGCTTGCAGAGCGGGAAAAGATCGGATATATCCATCGTGGAGATGCGGCGGCAACACCGGGCTTTAATCTGCCTGCCAGGTACATAATACACGCTGTAGGTACTTCATGGGCTGACGGAAATCATGGTGAGCGGGAAATTCTTAAATCGGCATACAGTAGAAGCCTCAAGCTGGCCGAAGAACTGAAGTGCAAAAGCATTGCTTTCCCGCTGCTTTCTTCGGGGAATTACGGTTTTCCTAAAGAAGAAGCGCTGAAAATAGCACTGGACGCTATAAACAGCTTTCTCATGAAATCGGAGATGTATGTTTATCTCTGCGTATTCGATAAGGAATCTTTCGGCCTGTCCAAAAAAATCACCGACGACATAGATGAGTACATAGACGAGAATTATGCTGAGACAGCCCCGCGCTTTTTCCGGAGGGAAAGAAGACAATTCTATCGGGGCGACGAGGACAAGATCGAATTGTGCGAAAGCGTCGCTATGGCCTCAGAGCCTATGCCCAAGTCTTTGTCCCTGGAGGAACTGATTTCCAACGCAGGGGAGAACTTTAACCAGAGACTCTTTCGCCTCATAGATGAGCGAGGCATGGATGATGTGACGGTTTACAAGGCTGCGAACCTTGACCGGAAGCTTTTTTCCAAAATCCGCTGCAGCGATACTTACATACCTAAGAAAAAAACAATTCTGGCTCTGGCGGCGGCACTGAAACTGAATGCGGACGAAGCAGCAGACCTTCTGGTAAGTGCCGGCATGGCTTTTTCGCCGTCCAGCAAGCAGGACATCATATTGCAGTACTGCCTGAGCCACGGGATTTTTGACGTGAACTCAATAAACATTATTTTATTCGAATACAACCTGCCGACACTGGATGATTGATCCTGTGGGCTTTTGCGTAAAATGTCGCTCTGCAGGCGACCTGCGACCATTTCTTTTGACCTATAATATGCCTGACGAAAGGGAAACCGGCGTGCGAGCCGGTGGTCCTGAGATTTCAGGGAGGTAATATTATGAAAAAAGGTTTAACAGAAATGGTTTTTATTTTGGACAGAAGCGGTTCCATGGCAGGGCTGGAAGCGGACACAATCGGAGGATACAACTCAATGCTGGAAAAGCAGAAGGCGCTGGAAGGCGAGGCACTTGTATCCACAGTGCTCTTCGACCATGAAAGCACCGTCATCTGTGACCGCAGACCTTTGACGGAAGTGCCGGAGATGACAGAGGAGGAATACTATGTGAGGGGATGCACTGCATTGCTGGATGCGGTAGGCGGAGCAATCCATCATATCGGCAATGTGCATAAATACGCCCGCGATGAAGACAGGCCGGAAAAAACCGTTTTCGTAATCACCACAGACGGCATGGAAAACGCCAGCAAAACTTATACCTATGGGCGCGTGCAGGAAATGATAAAGAGGCAGACCGAAAAATACGGCTGGGAGTTTCTTTTCCTGGGTGCCAACATTGACGCCAAGGCAGAGGCCGGAAGATTCGGAATCGATGAAAAGCGTGCTGTAAAATACCACAGTGATAAAAAAGGTACGGCACTGAATTACAAGGTGGTAGGCGAAGCCATCGCCAAGCTCAGATGCTGCTCATCTATCAGCGATGACTGGGCGGAGGAGATAGAGAATAGGAAAAATTTACAATGAAAGGTTTTCAATTTTGCCGGTTTCGTTTTCCTTCTGAAAACTTTCAGGCCGTTTGGGAAAACTTTTGAGGTGCAATCGTCTGTTTTTTACTGAAAAACGCGAAATAGGCAGAAAACGCATTTCAGAATATTACATTAATAACAAAAAATATAAAAAAGTTTTCCGGAAGGGGCATTTTGTTTTCCTTTGGAAAACTTTTTTAATGTTTTGGAAAACCGCAGAGATATAAAGCATACATCAGTTCTCCCCCACAGCCTCCTTAAACTGCTTCCTGAACAGGGTAACCGTAGTGGCCACAGCGATAAAGTCAGCCACAGGCTCTGCCAGGAAAACGGCAAAAGCCTTGTCTGCAAAAAACAGCGGCAGTATGTAAATCAGCGGAATCAGCAGAAGGATTTTGCGCAGGCAGGCCAGGAAGAAAGATGTCTTGGCATTGCCGATGGCGATAAAGGTCTGCTGACAAGCAAGCTGTGCGCCCATAAGAAAAAGCATTGCGGCATAAACTCTGAGAGCGCCTGAGGCGTAAGCGATAAGCTCGGGATTTCCATTGTTAAACAGCCTGATAAAAGTTTCTGGCATAATCATGACGGCAGCCCAGATGATAACGGAGTACGTCAGGCAGCTTTTTAGAAGCACGGAAAATGACCCTTTGACACGATCAAAATTTCCGGCGCCGAAGTTATAGCTTGTAATAGGCTGTGCGCCCTGAGTAAAGCCGGTCATAGGCAGGAGGCAAAGCTGTGTCAGTGTGGTAAGCACAGTCATACTGCCGACGGCGATATCTCCGCCGTATTTAAGAAGAGATGTGTTGAAGCATATGCCCAGGACGCTTTCGGTAAACTGCATGATGAAAGGCGAAACTCCGAGAGCGAGACAAGGCATGATAACGGATGGATTCAGAGGCATGTCCGACGGACGAAGCCTGAGAATCGTTTTCTTTCCTGTGAGAAAGACCATAATCCAGACAGCCGAAACAGTCTGGGCTATTACAGTTGCAATGGCAGCGCCTTTTACACCCATATCAAAACCGAATATGAAAACAGGGTCAAGCACTATGTTGATTACCGCTCCGATCATGACAGAGAGCATACTGATTTTAGTAAAGCCCTGCGCCGATATAAATGCGTTCATGCCTAGAGAAATCTGTACTGCCAGTGTACCAAGGGAATAAATACCGAGATAATCCGTGGCCGAGTCAATAGTATTTGGGCTGGCGCCGAAGGCGAGAAGCAGAGGACGTCCCCGGAGCTGGAGCACGGCAGTCAGAACAAAACTGATCAATAACAGCAGGGAAAAGCAGTTTCCGAGAGTTTTTTCGGCTCCGGCATTGTCCTTTTTTCCCATGAGAATAGAAGCACGGGGAGATCCGCCCATTCCTACCAGACAGGCGAAGGCGGAGACGGTCATGATTACAGGCATACAGACACCTACTCCGGTGAGAGCAAGACCTGTAGGGTCATAGCGGCCGATATAGATGCGGTCGACCATATTATATAAGAGATTTACCAGCTGGGCAACTACAGCAGGTAAAGCGAGCCGGCGGAAAAGTTTTCCCACCGGCTCTGTTGCTAAAAAGTTCTTTTGTTGTTCCATTTACCAAAGACCTCGAGTTTGGCTATTTTACGTAAACCTTAGGAAGTCTCTGCCCGAATGCACAGGTGATTTCGTAGTTGATGGTGCCTGTTGCCTTGGCGATATCATCAGCCAGAATAGTGTTCTTGCCGTCAGTACCCATTACGATAACCTCGTCGCCTACCTTTACGTCAGGAACATCGGTAACGTCAATCATGCACTGGTCCATGCAGATATTGCCTGCGATAGGAGCGATGACACCGTTTACGATAACTTTGGCCTGGGACGAATAAGGACGAGGATAACCGTCAGCATAACCCAGAGCGATTGTAGCTATCTTTGAAGGCTTTTCGGATATGTATCTGCGTCCGTATCCTACTGAGAATCCTGCAGGAACGTCTTTTAAGTGAACGATGTTAGCCTTGACGGACATGACAGGCTTGATGGAAAGCTGGTTCACATCAACCTCATCCGAAGGGTAGCAGCCGTAAAGGATGATTCCCGGACGGCATGCGTCGAAGTAAACTGTAGGCAGTTCCATGATGGAAGCGCTGTTTGCCAAGGTTCTGAAAGGAATTTCAATTCCTGCGGCAGTCAGTGCTTCGTAGAATTTATTATATTTTGCTTCCTGCTGGTGTGAATATGTCTTGTCAAAGGCATCGGCTGTTGACATGTGTGAGAACATGCCCTTGATCTTGAAGTTAGGCAGCGCTGCGATTTTCTTTACATCTTCTACTGCATATTCAAGCTCGTCTGCCAGATAACCGATTCTGCCCATACCTGTATCAACTGCGATGAGGCCGGAAACTGTCTTTCCTGCCTTTGCAGCAGCATCGGAAAATGCCTTTGCGTTTGCAAAGTCGCATACAACAGGTGTGATATCGTAGTTCACGATAGTGTCGGCATACATGTCAGGAGTGAGACCCAGCATGATGATTTCTTCTTTGGCGCCGGCTTCTCTAAGAGTAACAGCCTCCTGAAGAGTAGCTATGGCGAAGGTTTTGCAGCCGTTTTCTCTGAGAACCTCGGCAACCTTCACGCTGCCGTGACCATATGCGTCGGCTTTGATGACACCGATCATTTCGCGGTCTCCGATTTTGGCCTTGATGTTTTTGATATTATAATCGAGATTTGATAAATTGATTTCTGCCCAGACAGGTCTTAAGGCTTCTTTGTACATCTTCTTCTCTCCTTTGTATTAATCTTTGTAAATTATAGTCCTCTTTCAGAATAAATTCAAGGGGTGAAGCGTGTTTCGAAAGGGATTTGCTTGAAATTTTGCCGGAAATATAATATGCTTATAATATTATCGGGCTGCAGGCAGCAGATGGCCGGCAGTACTTTGTTTAGGAGAAAAGTATGGAAAGAGATAGTTTCAAAAGCAGAACGGGATTTATTATCGCATGCATTGGTTCGGCTGTGGGAATGGGCAATATATGGCTGTTTCCGGCCAGAGTGTCGGCGCTGGGCGGTGCGGCCTTTCTGATTCCCTATTTTATTTGTGTTATAGTCATAGGCTTTACGGGAGTGGTAGGCGAGATGGCCTTCGGACGTGCCATGGGCGCCGGACCCATGGGCGCTTTTGGCAGTGCAACTGAAAGAGCAGGAAAGGGCAGAGGCCTTGGAGAAGCACTTTCTCTGATTCCTGTGTTGGGAAGTCTGGCTCTGGCTATAGGTTATTCGGTAGTAGTGGGCTGGATATTGAAGTATCTGGTAGGATCTGTTACCGGCTCTGTATTTCAGTCGCAGGATGTGGACGGTTATATCAATGCCTTTAATACCACGGCAGGCTCCTTCGGAAATGTAGGATGGCACCTGGTGGCCCTGGCCCTTACTTTTGCAATAATGATTTATGGTATTGCCTCAGGTATTGAGAGAGCGAATAAAATTATGATGCCGCTCTTCTTCGTAATGTTTGTAGGGATGGCAATTTACATAGCAACTTTGCCGGGAGCTGCTGACGGATATCGTTATCTGACTCAGCCTGACTGGTCTCTTCTGGCAAAGGGTAAGACATGGATCTATGCCCTGGGACAGGCGTTTTTCTCGCTGTCTCTGGCCGGCTCAGGAACACTGGTTTACGGGTCATACCTCAAGAAGGATGTAGACATTCCGTACAGCGCCAGAAACGTGGCTCTCTGGGACACAATGGCTGCACTGGTTGCGGCGGTTACAATTATTCCTGCCATGGCGACGGCAGGTCAGGAGCTTACAGGCGGCGGTCCGGGACTTATGTTTATTTTCCTGCCTAATGTGTTCGCACAGATGCCGGGAGGCAGAGTTGTAATCGTGGTATTTTTCCTGGCGGTGGGATTCGCAGGCCTGACATCTCTGGTCAATCTTTTCGAAACACCGGTTGAAGCGCTGCAGACAAAGTTTGGATTTTCCAGAAAGAAAGCTGTCGGAGCGGTTGCAGTCGTCGGAACTGTGGTATCTGTATGTATTGAAGGTATAGTTTCAGGCTGGATGGATATCTGTTCGATTTATATCTGCCCTATCGGTGCTTTGCTGGCGGGCATAATGTTCTTCTGGGTATGCGGAAAAGATTTCGTGAGAAAGCAGATAGATATGGGTGCAAAGCGCCCTCTCGGCAGATGGTATGAACCGGCCAGCAAATATGTTTTCTGCGGGCTGACCCTTCTGGTGCTCATACTGGGAAGTCTGCTGGGCGGAATCGGATAGAAAATCTGAAAAAGGAGCATTTAATGATTTTGATGTTGTCATGATGGCACATCCGTATAACGGAACTTTTGACTCCATGAATTCAATGGCTATAAACTGCAGACGCTTCTCATTCTACGGACAGACTGCTCATGCAGCGGCAGCCCCTTATGAAGGTAGAAACGCACTGGACGCCATGATCAACTTCTTTAATATGGTCAATGCACTGCGCCAGCAGACCAGAGAAGATGCCAGAATCCACGGAGTTATTACCAACGGAGGAACAGCCCCGAATATCATTCCTGACTATACGGAAGCAGAATTTTATATCAGAGCAAAAAAGAGCGCTTATCTGGAAGAACTGACAGAGAAGGTTATAGACTGCGCTAAAGGAGCGGCACTTGGAACAGGAACCAGAATGGAATGTGTACCTTCTGAGGTGGACTTCATGGATACCTGCACCAACGCATATCTTGCCGAGCTCCAGAGACAGAGCATGGAAGCACTGGGGTTCCAGGTGACGAGAATGATAGATCAGGTTATGCCGGGTTCTTCTGATCTGGGTGATGTCAGCTATGTCTGCCCTTCTGTTCAGTGCACATATGATATTACTGAGGGAAAGGGCTATGGTGCTCACACCCGTGAATTCGCCGCCTGTGCGGCTTCTGAATATGCCATGGAAAAAGCGTTGCTCGTGATTGAGGGATTCGTGATGACAGGAATTAAACTTATGACTGATCCGTCACATCTGGAGAAGATAAAGGAAGAGTTCAGGGAGATAAAAAAATAAAAGGAATAATAAAAGAGGGGCGTCGCTGTGACGGTACAGTTTCCGTTAATGCGACAGCCCCCTTTTTTAGGCATAGTTTGAACTTATCTGTTTTTTAGCTATTATGCTTTTGGAAGTCCCTGTTTCTTGTTCTGCTTGTCATAGTAGAAGTAGATTACAGCACCGATTGCAGGAACGATGAATAATCCGAGGATTGACATGATAGGGTCTTCGATGAAGTTGTTGATCATCAGAGCGATGAAGATGGCTACTGCGATGATTACGGTTACAGGATATCCCCAAACCTTATATGGTCTTTCCAGGTCAGGATGCTTGATTCTGTTAACCATAACACCTGCAACTCCAAGTACGGAACCGATCATTCCAAGGAATACTACCAGAGTAGTCAGCTGGTCCAGACTTCTTGCGAGAATCAGGATGATAGCGATGACTGCCTGTACGATTAATGCATTAGCAGGAACACCCTTCTTGTTGAGAACGCCCTGGTTTCTGAAGAAGTGGCCTTCATGTGACATTGCGTATGAAATTCTTGCATAAACCAGAACCTGTCCGTTTAATGAGCCGATCATCGCAATGAGCATGCCGATAAGAACGATGAAACCGCCGGCATTGCCGAGAAGTCTTCTTGCTACTTCAGTTCCAAGGTATATGTTGTCGTTTTCAATCATAGCCTTTGCTTCTTCAATAGGAATTACTCTGAGAATTGCAAAGTTGAAAAGTACGTAGAATACTGTTACGAAACCTACACCGATGATAAGAGCCTTAGGAAGGTCTTTCTTAGGGTTTCTCATTTCTTCACCGATGTTGGTAACATTAGACCAGCCTTCGTATGCCCAAAGGGAAGCAACAACTGCATAAGCAACGATACCTACACCTCCGAAGAAGCCTGCGTTTTCACCTGTTGCTGTAACAGGAGTAGGATCAAGGTCTGGCATGATATCGCCCATGAACAGAGCTGCCAGAAGGATGATTGCCATAGGCAGAAGTTTTCCTACCATTGTGATATTAGCAAAGATGGAAGCTTCTTTTACACCCATGATATTGTAAATTGTGAATAATACAACAAGTGTAACAGCTATAATCTTAACCTGACCGTTGGTCATGCCCGGAATGAAGTCAATCAAAGCAGACGGAATTGCGATGGCAACTGCAGCGATTGAACCAGGGCTTGCTATTAACCACTGGGAGAAACCGTACATATATCCTACAACCGGATGATAAACTTCGTTGAGGTAAACGGTAAGGCCGCCGGCCTTTGGCATTGATGCACTGAGTTCTGAGAAGCAGAGAGCACCAAGCAAACTGATAAGACCGCCGATTACCCATGCGAGCAATGCGGTACCCACTGAATAATTTGCATATTGCAGAACGTAAGAACCAAGATAGAAGATACCGGAACCAATCATGATACCGACAACGATGCTGACGCCGCCGAATACGGATACTTCTTTCTTAAACTCACCGCCCTGAGGGGTTTTGTTTTCGTTAGACATTTCTTTTCCTCCTATAATTAGCTTAGTCAAATAATAATTCCGTTTGGTCTATTCTATTGCACGATTTGTGCCAAAACAGATATGTCCCCGGAATGACCTAAAAAGGCTGTTTCCGAACTTTCTTTTGCAGGTCCATAAAGAAAATGTTAAAAAAATTTTTTGACATCGTCAAATTTAAAGAGATAAAATGCATAAACTTGACTGAGCACCGATAAGACTTTATAATTATTCATAGACATAAGAAAGGGAAGATAAGCCGATGGGACTGGTTAACCATGTAGAACAGATACTGAATTTATACAATTATTATGATGGTGCCATTACTGTGGACAGAGCCGGAATTATAAGGTACTATCAGAACAAGCGTACGGATATCAACACTCTGACAGAGAAAACCATATCCGGCAGATCGATTTTTGAGGTATATCCAAGCATCAACTCGAAGAACAGCACTCTGATGGAAGTGATGCGGACAGGTATGCCCTTGAATAACATGTACCAGAGCCTGAGTAATTTCAAAGGAGAGAAATACAGCGCCCTGTGCAACACATATCCTATATTCGAAGGTGAAAAAATTGTAGGTGCCATAGAGATCTTTCAATACATGGAAGATATAGATAAATATATGAAAATTTCTCTGCAGAGCCGTAAGGACAAGGAACCGCAGCCGGGGAGGGAACTGCAGGATATTGTTTCAGTGTCTGATGAAATGGACAGGCTTAAGGAACATATTCTTAAAGCTGCCCAAAGCAGATCTCCGGTAATAATCTGCGGTGAGACGGGCACGGGAAAGGAACTGGTGGCCAGAGCACTGCACAGCAGCGGACCGCGAAGCAGCGGCAGATTCGTATCTCAGAATTGTGCAGCCATTCCGGAGAATCTCCTTGAGAGCATTTTGTTTGGAACGGTTAAAGGAAGTTTTACCGGTTCCGAAAACAGAAAGGGTCTCTTTGAGGTGGCATCAGGAGGAACACTTTTTCTTGACGAGATTAACTCCATGGACATGGCGGTACAGGCCAAAATACTAAGAGCCGTAGAAGAGCAGAAAATAATAAGAATCGGTGGAACCGATGAAATTCCCATAGATGTGCGTATAGTCACAGCTTCAAATGCAGATCCGGCTGTATGTGTAGAGAAAGGACAGATGCGGGAGGACCTGTACTACAGGCTTAAGGTGGTGCAGCTGGAAATACCTCCGCTCAGGAGACGAAAAGAGGATATTGTACCCATCGCCATGCATTATGTGGACTTTTACAACAGGACCATGGGTAAAAATATTAAAGGAATAAAAGAAGAACTGCTGACGAAACTCAGAGAATATTCATGGCCGGGCAATGTGCGTGAACTGAGAAACATGATAGAGGGAGGATTCAATTTGTGTGATGAGCCTTATCTGGGACTTGATTCTCTGGATTTGTATTCACGCAGAGCATTGGAACGATTGCCTGAGAATGATGGTGAAAAAGAAGGCTGCGGGCAGCTCACCCTTAAAGAGAAGGTAAGGTCTTTTGAAAGAGAAATAATAATAAGGGTGATTGCGGAGAGTGAGAATCTATCAAGAGCTGCCGAAAAGATGGGCATAACCAGACAGACCCTTAACAATAAAATTAAGGAGCTTAAGATCTCAGGCAGTGAACTGGATAAGAACAAGGTGGATGGCTGATGGACAAGATTAAAGAGAATGCTCAGGAAATACTGAATTTATACAACTACTTCAACGGTGCTATAATCTTTGATGGTGATGCTGTGGCTGTATATTATTACAACAACAGACCGGACATAAACGATATGACAGAAGAAGACGTTGTAGGAAAGCATATAAGTGAAATATATCCTGATCTGAACCTGGAAAAAAGCAGTATCATGGAGGCCCTGACTAAAGGTGTACCCACGGCTAACATGCTTCAGACCTGGACAACCGTAAAAGGCCAGACGGTAAAATCTATCAATACGACTGTACCGATTTTTGAAGAGGGACAGGTTATCGGTGCAGCAGAGGTATCCCGTTATGTCACAGGAAAGGATGACCTGGTCAATATCTATGTCACACCTGTTATATCTTCTGAGAACAGAAAGATGTATACGCTGGACGATATCCAATCTCAGTGGACAGGCATGGGGGATATTAAAAAAATAATATCAAAGGTGTCAGGAACGGATTCGTCAGTGCTTATATATGGAAAGACGGGGACCGGCAAAGAACTTGCAGCAGAAGCAATTCATGCAGAGGGAAAGCGGTGTAATAAACGTTTTGTCGCTCAGAACTGCGCAGCCATACCCGCATCTCTGCTGGAAAGTATAATATTCGGAACTGTCAGAGGAGGATTCACCGGTGCAGAGGACAGGACGGGTCTGATGGAGGTGTGCAACGGAGGCACACTGTTTCTTGATGAAATCAATTCTATGGACATCAGTCTGCAGGCAAAGCTGCTGAAGGCCATAGAGGAGCAGATGATAACCAGGGTAGGGGGAATTGATCCGATTCCTGTTGATGTGAGAATAATTGCTGCTTCTAACGAGGACCCCTGGGAAATGGTTAAAAGCGGCAGACTCAGAGAAGACCTTTATTACCGGTTGAAAGTTGTGCAGATAGATCTGCCGTCGCTTAGGGAAAGAAAAGGTGATATAGAGTTTCTGACAGGATATTTCATAAAGAAATACAATAAAGTTTTCGGAAAGAATATACAGGGGCTGAGCAATGAGGTCAGACTGTTTTTTGAAGAATATCCGTGGCCGGGAAATATACGTGAACTGCAGAACACCATAGAAGGCTGCTTCAACTTTGCTTCAGGCCCGCTGCTTAAGATGGAAGACATAAGCTGGTACAAGGAATCCTGTGCTGTGACCGTCCCCGAACCTGAACTGACAGGCACGCTCAAAGAAACTGTGAAACAATACGAGAAGCATCTTATTGAAAGAGAAATGGAGGCCTGCAGAGATCTGCAGCAGGTGGCCGACAGACTGGGTATTTCGAGGCAGAATCTCAACAATAAGATTAAAGAATATTCACTGGATGAAGAATAAAAAAATTTACGGATGTAAAAAATTTTTTGGAAAACAGAGAAGAGGGAAGGCATTTTAAAAAATGATATGACTTCGAACATTCTGCCTAAACGGGCAGATTACAACGGTTATAAAACTGAGGGCGGTATTTCGTTTAAACGGTATTCCGCCCTTTTTTATTGGCATATTTATTGCTTTGTATATCAGCATAAGCCTTGCGGCAATAGAATATTTTGGAGGAAATGCCATGAGAAGAGTATTTATAAACGGTCAGTTCAATTCAATTGACCCGCAGAATAACAGATATGAAGCGATGGCCTGCGAAGACGGCAAAATTATCGCCCTGGGTACAAAGGAAGAGGTGACGGCATGTTACCCTGACTGCGAGCCCGTAGACCTTGGAGGGAAATGTGTATTGCCGGGTTTTGTTGATGCACACCTTCACTTCCTTGACCACGCGCTGTATGAGCTGTTTACAGCCGACCTTTACGGCACCGAGAGCCCGGATGAGCTGGTTGAAGTAATGAAAAAATATATTGAGGAACGTAAAATTCCTGATGGCGAGTGGGTAACAGGTTTCGGCTGGGACCAGGAAAAGTACCCGGACAGCCAGTGGCCTACATGCAGAGATCTTGACAAGATTACAGACAAGCATCCGATTATGCTGACACGCCGCTGCGGAACAATCTGCGTGGCCAACTCCGCTGCAATGAAAATTGCAGGCATAGATAAAAACACACCGGACCCGCAGGGAGGCGAACTTGTAAGATTTGAAGATGGAAGTCCTAACGGTGTAATGCTTGAAAGCGCTATGAGCCTTATCGGAAACTGTGTGCCTAAAATGAGTGACAGAAACCAGATAAGACAGTCACTGGAATTTGCCAGAGATGAAATGGTAAAAAACGGCGTTACAGTAGCTCACACAGAGGACTTTACATCTGTAAGTGATAAGAGAACTCTCTGGGAGGTTTATCTTGAGATGGCAGCGCAGGGCAAGATGCCTGTCAATCTGGTTCTTCAGCTCAGAATACACAAACCGGAGCAGATGGATGAGTTCTTTGATTTTGGCTTCCATTCCTGGGAGGAATTCGGAAAGATCAAAGTAGGGCCTATCAAATTCCTTGGCGATGGATCACTGGGGGCCTGGAGTGCGGGCCTTAACGAGCCTTACAGCGATAAGCCGGATACAAAGGGATGCCTCTATTTCAGCGTAGAGGAAATGAGCGCCATGGCAAAGAGATGCGTAGAACACGGCTTTGATCTTACAATCCACGCCATAGGTGATGCTGCTGTAGAAACATTCCTTGATTCGTGTCTGTCCGTCAAGGATGAAATCAAGGCAAGAGGGTTCAGACCGTCTGTTATCCACAGTCAGATAATGAACGAGAGAATTTTTGAAAAGTACAAGGAACTTGATGCTATCGGACTGATCCAGCCTATGTATATTCATTCTGACATGGGTATTGCAGACGACCGTGTAGGAGAAAGAATGAAGACAAGCTACTGCTACAATACAATGAGAAAGATGGGAATCCGTCTGGCAGCAGGTTCTGATCTGCCTATAGAGTCACCGAATGTAATGGAAGCTATTCAGGTAAGCACCACCAGACAGAATCTGTCCGGATGGCCTGAAGGCGGCTGGTATCCTGAGGAGGCCTTTGATCTTCTTGAGGCTATCAAGCTTCATACAATATATGGAGCATATGTTTCAAAGGACGAGGATAAGTACGGCTCACTGGAGATCGGCAAACAGGCCAACTTCGTAGTTCTCTCAAGAGACATTTTTGAAACTCCGAAGAATGAGATTAAAGAAATCAAGGTTGAAGAAACCTATATCGACGGAGAACAGGTGTATAAAGCACAATAAAGCAAATCAAAACTTTAAAGGAATATACGAGATAAAAGGAGAAACTAATCATGAGAAAAAACTGGCCTGATGGAATAAAAATGGGTGTAGCCCTTACTTTTGACCTGGATGCGGAGACTTTCTGGTTTTCCAGGACATTTGACAGCATGAACAATCCTAATCTGATGGCAGAGGGCGCCTACGGCCCTAATGTAGGTGTGCCGAGAATCCTCGATATGCTCGACAGACAGGGAATCAAATCCACATTCTTTATCCCGGGATGGGTTATTGAACAGCATACAGAAGTCTGCCGTGAAATCGTAAGACGCGGACATGAAATCGGCTATCATGGATATCTTCATGAAACAACCTATTTCCCTGAACAGGATAAAGAACTTGTTGCTAAATCAAAGAAAATCATGAAGGAACTTCTGGGAGTTGAACCTCTTGGGTACAGAGCACCTGAGGCAATTCTCACAAGCGAGACAATCAATAACGTAATCGCAAGCGGTTTCGAGTATTCTTCCAATACTATGGCCTGCGACTGGCCGTATTATCATGAAGGAAAAGACGGCAAGAAGCTTATCGAGCTTCCTTTCTCATGGCTTTATGATGACACATCTCATTTCTTCTTTACACTGCAGCAGCCTGAGAGAAGAAGAATTTGCTCGCCTTCCTATGTAAAGGAGATATGGCAGAGCGAATTTGATGGACTTTATGAAGAAGGAGGACTCCTTACACTGGTACTTCATCCTCAGTGCATAGGAAGAATAAGCAGAGTTAAAATGCTTGAGGAGCTGATCTGCTACATGAAGACAAAACCGGGCGTAGCAATCGGGCCGGCTCTTGATATAAGCAGACTGGCAAGAAAAGGTTTAGGTGAGTAAAATGAAAAAAGCTTTTATAAATGGTAAGTGCCATATTCTGAACGAAGAAAGAACCATAGCAAGTGCCATCGCAGTTGAGGATGACAAGGTTCTGGCATACGGCACAGATGAAGAAATTCTGGCACTTGTCGGCGACGGAGAAGTAACGGATCTTGGCGGCAAGACTCTGCTGCCCGGCTTCAACGACAGCCATATGCACCTTCTTAATTACGGATACTATAAGACCATTGTAGATCTGGAAGGGTGCAGATCGCATGATGAATTCAAAAAAAGAATAAAGGATTTCATTGAAGAAAAAAAAGTTCCGGCGGGTCACTGGATAGAGGCTGTAGGCTGGAATCAGGACAACTGGGACGATACCACAATTCCTGACAGATTTGAGCTGGATGAGATTTCTACAGAACATCCTATCTATGCTCTTAGAATCTGCGGACATGTATGCTGCCTTAATACTAAAGCACTGGAGGCAGTGGGCATAAACAAAGACCTGCCTCAGCCTAAGGATGGTTACTATGAGGTAGATGAAAAAGGAGATCCTACAGGAATTGTTTCCGAAATGATGACCTTTATTTATAACAGAATGCAGGAAGCAGAGGTATCCGATATTAAAGAGATGCTTAAGCGTGCATGCGCTGATGCTAACCAGGTGGGCCTTACATCTGTTCAGACCGATGACTTCGATGCGCTGCCGGGCAGAAATATAACCAAGATAATCAAGGCGTACAGGGAGCTTATAGAAGAGGGACAACTGAACCTGAGAGTTGCTGAGCAGTGTGCTCTGACCGATATGGAGAGATACGACGAGTTTGAGTCACTGGGCTTCAGAATCGGTGAAGGAGATAAGTTCTTCAAGCTGGGTTCATTAAAACTTTATCTGGACGGCTCTTTAGGTGCGAGAACAGCATGGATGCTTGATGATTATTCAGATGATCCGGGCAACAAAGGATTCGGTGTATACAGTGATAAAAACGATCTTTTCCGGCTTGTAGAAAGAGTAACTGCAGGCGGAGGGGAAGCTTTGATGCACTGCATAGGTGATGCGGCAACGCAGCAGGGTATTGAGGCAATAGAGTATGCTGCATCAAAACATCCTGACAAGCAGCCGCGCCACGGCATTGTTCACGCACAGATTCTTAACAGAGACCTATGCGAGAGAATGGCAAAGGAAAAAATCATGGCATATATCCAGCCTATCTTCATAGAATATGATTTGCATATGGCAGAAGACAGAGTCGGACCTGAGAGAATAAAGACCAGCTATAACTGGCGCGACATGAAGGATATGGGCATTATGCTTTCCATGGGAACAGATTGCCCTGTAGAAAGCTTTAATCCTCTGGCCAATATTTATTCTGCAGTTACCAGAAAGGATCTGGATGGTCTGCCGGAGGAGGGCTGGTATAAAGAACAGGCTCTTACTCTTGACGAAGCAATTGAAGGGTATACCAAAGTGTCTGCATACATGTCCAGAGATGAGTCCGTAAAGGGAACATTGGAAAAAGGCATGCTGGCGGATATGGTGGTACTTAACGAAGATATCTACAGTGCTGAACCGGACAAGATCAAAGATATAACCGTGGCTATGACTATCGTAGGCGGAGACATAAAATATCAGTGCGAATAACAAAGTGATAAAATACCATGGTCAAATCTCATAAAAAAGCAATTTAAAACCCGCCGCCGGCGGGTTTTAAATTGGAAACATTTATTATTATCCTCTCTTGAGGAAAGCTGTGCAGCAGTGTATAGCACCGAAGCCTTTCATAACTTCGTCGAATTCGACAGGGATTACTTTTATGCCGTTCTTTTCCAGAAGCTCCTGGCTCCTCGGATTCCCTGCAGGCATAACGATGAGACCCGGTTTGATAGCAACAAAGTTGATTGCAAAGGTTTGCTTGGCCTCGGTCTGTGAAGGACACTCAAGCAGTTTATAACCTTTTTTCTTAAGCATGTCGCATATGTCGTAAGGCACCTGTGAAGCATGAATCATGGCCACATCATGACTTGCAAGATTAAGATTGCCGTCAATATGTGCATGACCGTAAGGCACCTGCATATGATATACTTCGGCACCCATACGCTTAAGTTCATATTCTACCATTTCGTAGCCGGAACGGTTTGTTCTGACACCTGATGCGAGAATGGCAGTGTGTCTGTCTACCCACATAACCATAGCACCTTCAAAGGTTGCGTCACCGCAGATGGTTCTGATAATAGGCACACCCAGATCTGCCAGAGCTTTGGCGGCATATCTTTCTTCACCGCGTCTTGCCTCCATTGCAGGTCTTGTCACAATAGCACCTTCAGGTGTCATGAGAACCAGATCCCTGCAGAAAAGGGCGTTCGGTCTGTCTTCACGCTGTTCCTCGATATAATGAACCGTTACACCGTTGTCACGATAAATCTGTGCAAGAGCGTCATGCTGTGCACGGAATCTCTCGGGGTCGATGGGAGCCTTGAATCTTGCTGCTTCCCAGTCAAAATTATCAATTTCTTTGCCCGGGCGACGCATGAGAACTGCCTTAAGGTCGTCAACTTCGGAACAAACACCCCAGTCGCCCCAGAGCTCTTTCATATCGTCAATGATAGTGGATTCTTTTGGAAACCATCTTTCGCCTGCGATGGCATCAATATCTATTTTTTTTGTCATTGTTCTAATTTCCTCCTCAAGATAATATGGCTGTATTTAGCCGCGTTTCAGATATGCAGTTATGCAGTGAAGTGCTCCTTTGCCCTTAATGATTTCTGAAATGTTGACTGTTTTGACTTTTATGCCGTTTTTTTCAAGAAGTTCCTGAGTACGCGGATTGCCTTCCGGCATGAGTATGTAGCCCGGCTCAAGTGCCACGAAGTTGCAGCCGAAGGTTTCACGAACCTCGGTTCTGGAAGGCGCTTCGAGCATTTTGTAACCTTTTTTCTTGAGCATATCTACGATGTCGTAAGGAACCTGAGAAGCGTGCATAAGCATCACATCGTTGCTGGCCGGATTCATAAGTCCGTCAATATGAATATTGCTGTAAGGCTGCTGCATGTGATAAACATCCACACCCATTCTTTCCAGCTCGTATTTTACCTGTTCGAAACCGCTTTTGTTGCAGCGTACACCGGTTGAAACCACACAGGTATGTCTGTCCACCCACATTGCGTTGGCACCTTCAAACATACCGTCTCCGGTAATTGTGCGGAGAACAGGGACACCGATTTTGGCAAGAGCTTCGGCTATGTATCTTTCTTCACCGCGTCTGGCTGCCATGCCGGGACGTGTTATAATGGCACCCTCAGGGGTCATAAACATGAGGTCACGGCAAAAAACAGCATTAGGTCTGTCTTCACGCTGGTTCTCAACATAATAAACCTTGGCACCGAAATCCCTGTATATCTGAGCCACTTCATCATGCTGTCTGCGCATCAGTTCAACGTCGATGGGTTCATCAGAAAATCTGACTTCGCTGGCTTTAAAATCTTCTATTTCTTTTCCGGGTCTGCGAAGAAGAACTGCCTTAAGGGTATCTACCTCTGAGCATACACCCCAGTCTCCCCAATATTCAGTAATATCATCTTCAAAGCTGGATTCCTTGGGGAACCATCTTTCGCCGGGGATGGCGTCGATATCTGTTACTTTATTATTGACATAATCCATTGTATCTTTATATCCTCCTGATATTATTTTCTTAAAAAATAACACGCAAAAAATATGCCAAAACTATCTGGAGGGAAAAAGGGCATATTTCAATGGTTTGCCATGGGTGAAAGAGTAATAAAAAAGCCGTATGTTAAATTTTTTTTTACATACGGCAAATT
This sequence comes from Bacillota bacterium, assembly GCA_022787405.1. Lineage (GTDB taxonomy): Bacteria > Bacillota > Clostridia > Peptostreptococcales > Anaerovoracaceae > SUG1106. Next base: position 5,537 of record JALFXR010000120.1, on the reverse strand, counting down.
TAATTTATTTTTCAGATAAAGTCTGTCGCTCCTACAGGGCTTCCATGCCTGTGTTCAGGGAGTGCTTTACGCGGTCTGCCTCTTCAGCAGCCTTGGCATTGTTCCACTGGTCCATGGTACCTACCAGATATCCGGTTATGCGGCGGATTCTTTCAAAAGGAACCTGCTCGAACTCATAATTGAGGTCGGCATAGTCACCGTCGATATTTATATCCAGCGTCTTAAGTCTTCTGTGGTATTTGTTTTCAAGATAATCTACGTATGCAAGCTGCTCTCTCTTCGGTGCATTTCCTGTGATTTTTACAGACATGTGTTACCTCCCGTTTATGTCAATATTTAGACCTTTTTTCTTTGATTTATTTATTATATACCTACATCTAGTATTTTTAAACATCTTTTTATAAAAAATCTCTAAAAAGTATCAGGAGCAGATTATTGTTATACAAATCACCGGCAACAACAGAGCTGTCAAGCCAACTCATGACTGTTTCACACTGCTGAGGCATAAACAGACCTACGACAGGAAAAAGCAGAGCCAGGAAAACGAAGACATACAGCACACCAAGTATCGTACCCAGAATAAGGCCCAGGAGCCAGTCCATGATTCCGGCAAAGCCCCCATTATATTTATGTGAAGAGGCACGTCCCGCCAGCCCCAGTACAACACGAAGCACGAAAACGATAGCGGCAAAACACAGAATAGTAAGAAGCAGACTTGCTATTTTTGCTGAGCCGTTTGTAATCAGAGAATCTGCCGCTGCGTCACCACCGGATTGCTTAAAGAGATCCGGCAGCGCCATATATATGTCGGAGCTTTCCCATTTCGCGGAAAGTCCTTCACTTATCCGTTTGACAGCGCCGGTCCCCACCGATGTGCTGCTCATAAGCCATAACGCCAGATCATCGCAGAAGAACCAGGCAATGATGAGGGAAACAAATCCCTTGAAGAAACCTGCGACGGTGAGGGCGAAGCCTTTCCTCATGGAAAAAAAGATAGTAAGCACCAGCACCGCCAGTACTGCAATGTCCATTACCATAAGATACCCCTTTCCTGATGCCTGCATAGCCAGGCAACAAAAAACATATTATGTAATGATATTTTACTAGAAAAATGGAAATGACGCAAGCATTGCCGGGGAGGTCAGCATGGGAGGCATTGGAGGGCAGTACGGCCCATATGTTATGTACGTTCTGAGCCAGCTTCTGCAGAAGCGGCGAAACGAGGAAAACAGTCAGAGCAGAGAAAGAAGCCAGAACAGTGAAAATCTGTATAAGGATGAAAACATGCAGAACTCAGAGATCTTTTCGTCAGATGAGACAGGTGCGGCATGGCACCGTGAAGAAAATACAGAGATTCTGAAGCAGTTCTGCAGAGAGGGCTATGCACAGGCAAAAAAGCACGGGCATTTTATCGTGGGAAGCGGGCCAAACGGTAACTATATAGGCATTCCCGGACGATTTCTTATAGAAGAGCAGCCGGCTGGAGGAGCTACGGGATTTACGCTGTGGCAGCCACTTGCCGGAGGGGAGGAACTATATAATAACCTTGAGGATATGGATGAAGAAACCCTTCAGCGGGTGTTCGGATACTGGATTGCGGCTATCGACAGTGTCACATTGCGGATAAGCGAGGTCTGAACTGATGATGACACAGGCCATATGTTTTTTGTATGCAAAATTCAGTTGAATAATTTACAAAGTTATGGTATCATCTTATGATGTATGGATAAGTTTATGTTAGAAGCCTTGGAGGAAGCCCGAAAGGCTGCAGAAAAGGGCGAAATTCCTGTCGGAGCTGTCATCGTGAAAGATGGCGAGATAATCGGCAGAGGACACAATTCAACAGAAACGGACATAGATACCACCGCTCATGCGGAGATGGTGGCTATAAGGCAGGCATCCAGATATCTTGGAGAGACACTCGGGTGGCGCAGACTTACGGGCTGTGATATGTATGTGACCATGGAGCCTTGTGCCATGTGTGCGGGCGCTATAGTATGGGCACGGATAGAGACGCTTTATATCGGAACCATGGATCCCAAGGCTGGTGCATGCGGATCTGTCTTCAATATAGTGCAGGAACAGAAACTCAACCATTACGTTGACATAGTACAAATAGAAGATGGCCCTGTTAAAGAGGAATGTCAGGATATAATCCGAAGATTTTTCAGAGAGCTCAGGGACCGGAAAAAACTTACTAAAGAGAAATCGGAGGACACGAAACTATGAAGAGAGCAGGACGTATTTTGAGCCTGGTAGTTATCTTGGTAATGCTTACGGCAACATTTTGCTTCGCTGCACCATCGGCGGATGCACAGCAGACAGAAACGGAGGGAAGCCTCACTTTGCTGGATACATATCCTAAGGATGGTTCCAAGGGTGCATCTATTGAGAACATGTCCGTAAAGCTTTACTTTGACGGAGAGTTCACTGAAGAGACGCTGAAGGGAGTAAATGACAGCACCATTCAGTTTATCGGACCGGAAGGCGAAAAGCTGCCTACAAGAGTGCTCTACTCACCTAAGGAAAAGGGTGTAGTTCTGGTAATCGTAGCTAACGATGAAGAGGGCAAAACCATTACCGGCAAAGGAAATTCCGAATATACCCTGAAGGTTTCAGGAAATATCAGAGACGATAAGGGCAACACTCTCGGGCAGGATACCGAGATCAAGTTCACTACACTTAATCAGAGTGCCAACACCATGATTAATATGGTAATGATGTTTGTAATGTTCGGAGCCATCATGGTAATATCCATGAAGGGAGCAAAGAAGGAAGCACAAAAGCAGCAGCAGACGAGAAAAGACGACAAAGTCAACCCGTATAAGGAAGCCAAGAGAACAGGCAAGTCTGTTGAGGAAATTGTTGAGCAGGATCAGAAGAATAAAGCCAAACAGGCGGAAAAAGCTGCAAGAAAGGCTGCGAAAGAAGCTGATGATTATGATGACTACATCGAAGAAGGCGTATACAGGGTAAAGGGCCCTCGTCCGATTGCGGCAGCAGGCGGAAAGTATATTACGGGAAGAAAAGCCATCGCGGAAGCCAAAAAAGCTGAAGAAGAGGCAAGAAAGGCTAAACAGCAGCAGTACAAGGCAAAAAAAGGCAAAGGTAAAAAGAAGAAATAAAAATAAACAGGGCGGATGAGAGGGGGTTCCTCTCATTTTGTCTATATGGGTACGCGAGGTTATATATGATAAAAGAGCAGGACGTTCTGACTCTCAGATCTTTTGCTAAGATTAATCTGTCTTTTAATATTACAGGAGTAAGAGGGGATGGATATCATCTGGTAGAAACAGTTATGCAGCAGGTATCTCTCTATGATGAGGTAAAGCTGAATTGGGAAGCAGATGCGGTAAACCACCTTGAAATCACATTGACAACCAGCAAGCCGTATCTGCCTACAGACAGCAGGAATCTGGCATACAAGGCAGCCGTAATCATGGCGGATTATGCGGAGACTTTAACCGGCAGTAAACCGGGCGGCAAACTGAAGATGCATATAGAAAAACGTATCCCTGTGGCGGCAGGGCTGGGAGGCGGCAGCGGCAATGCGGCGGCAGTGATGATAGGTCTTAACAGGCTCTGGAAGCTTGGACTCAATACCAGAGCTCTTTGTGAAATGGGAACTCTGCTGGGAGCGGACGTGCCGTTCTGCATACTGGTGCAGAACAGCAGATATGCCTGTGCTCTGGGAAAGGGAATCGGCGAGGTGCTGACCCCGATACGAAAAGGACTGGAAAAGCATATAGTTCTCGCAAAGCCGGCGTTTGGAGTATCCACAAAGGAGGTCTTCAGAGAAATAGATAACTGTCCGCCTGAAGAAAGACCTGATGCGGAGCAGCTCATGGAGGGACTTTCACACAGAGATATGAAGAAAGTATATTGGAACATGATAAATGTTCTGGAAAGTTATACATTGAAACAGTACCCCGAGGTGCAGACTCTTAAAGAAAGGCTTATTGCTGCAGGGGGAGCCGATAAGGTTCTCATGAGCGGTAGCGGCCCCACAGTAATAGGAATTTACAACCACTATGGAGCAGCGCGGAGAGCATGCCTCGAAATGAGGCATCAGGGCTATGAGTCCTACTGGGCGCATACAGGAAAGGAAACTAGAGGAGAGAGAAATGTTAAACTTTGATTTACAGAACCACAGACCGCTGAGAGAAATCGTATACGAAGAGCTGAAAAGGCAGATTCTTATAGGAGAAATCGCCCCGGGCACCAGAATGATGGAAGTGGAACTGGCAGATGATATGGGAGTAAGCCGCACACCGGTAAGAGAGGCTATAAGAAAACTGGAAAAAGAGGGCCTTGTATCAATCGAACCAAGAAGGGGAGCGTATGCTTCGGATATTTCCATCAAGGATATGGTTGATGTTCTTGAGGTGCGTCAGGATCTGGAAGGTATGGCAGCAGGACTTGCAGCCATAAAGGCTACAGAGGAAGAAAAGGAAGAACTGAGAAAAGCCACCGAAGAATACAGGCATGCTGTAGAATCCGGAGATATTGAGGAAATCATTAAATGGGATGAAGCTTTCCATAAACGCATTGTAAATTGCAGCGGCAACAAGACTCTGGTTCAGCTTGTTTCGCAGGTTCAGGAGCTTGCCCTCAGATTCAGATATATCTATTATGATGATTTTTCCAGATTTGAGGGACAGCCAATGGAACATAAGGAAATCGTAGATGCCATCATCAGCGGAAACGCGGAAAAAGCCCGTATTGAAGCTGACCAGCATATTTCAAGGCTTAAGGAATTCGTAATCACCGAGGGTGAAAGCGTTTTCCACGGAAATCACGGAAACAACGGAAAAGATCAGAAAAACCCGCAGTAGATGCGGGTTTTTTGATGTAAAGAACATAAAACGGGCCCTTTTGGAATAGATTGTAGCAAGACCAAGTTTGGAAAGGGGAAAAGCTATGACCTACGAAAAGGATATTCCGGATTTTGCCATGGTGCCGGCCAGAGAAATAGAAGAAAAAGTCATCGTTCCCGTCGGGGGAAGCGCAGTATATACACCTGTACAGGTGACAAACATTACCGAAAAGCCAAAGACAGTCATAACCATTGAGGAGGATATTCTGGTGCCGGACACCAAGCCGGATCTCAGGGAAATACTGCTTATCGACGGCAGCGTACGCCTGGCATCCCGGGAGATAGACAGAATAAACAAGGCTGATGACTACATAGGCCTGTCAGGAGAAGTGGAGCTGCAGACTCTTTATGTTCCGGAAAACAGACAGGTGGCAGGACCTGTTATTGCGGTTCAGACCAGGGTACCGTTTAAAGAAAGATGGCATACGGACATGGCGGCAGGAGCAACCCTTATAATGGAATGCACAGCCGAAAAAATAGAATATATGGTCATCAATGAGCGAAAGTACAGGGTAAAAATTTCCCTTGCAGTTACAGCCAGAGAGTGTATCGACAGCAAAATAGATATTTTTGAGGGCATCACAGGTGAGGAAATTCAGATGCTCCGGGAAAAGGCGGAGATAACAAGTATCGTCCTGCGAAAAAAAGATACGCTGACCAT
>JALFXR010000018.1 GCA_022787405.1 Bacillota bacterium | reverse complement strand
TTCATCAATGCAGAATTCTGACGGAGGCTATACAGCATGGGGTGCATCCAGTTCAGAAAGCATCGCACAGGCCATCTGCGGCCTGACATCGGTGGGCATTAACCCGAATACGGACAGCCGCTTCAAGAAAAACGGCAAGTCCCTTGTCGATGCACTTCTCAGCTTCTATGATGAGAAGACAGGAGGATTCAGGCATGTAAACACTGCATCGGGAGGATATGAGCCGGTAGTGAACCAGATGGCCACAGAGCAGGCATATTACGCACTGGCAGCATACAGGAACACCGTACCTGACAAGACGACCATAAGCAAGGCGGTAAAGTCCGGAAGAACTTCTATCAAGGTTACATGGAAAAAGGCCCCTTCATCGTCGGCATGTTCCGGCTATCAGGTGGTTCTGGCGACCAACTCCGGCTTCACTAAGAATGTGAAGAAGGTGGTCGTATCAGGCAGGAGCACTGTTACAAAGAAGGTTATCGGCCTTTCCAAAGGCAAGACCTACTACGTGAAGGTCCGTGCCTACAAGACAGTAAACGGAGTTAAAGTTTACGGAACATACAGCAGTGTGAAGAAAGTGAAGCTGTAAAATGGGGTTGTCAAAAGCCCTTCTTTGTGCTATAGTTAAGGGGTAATTTAAATAGAAGATTCTGTGTTCTTCGAAATGTGCCATCGAGCGGTTTCGGAGCTAAGATGGAAGCAGGTGAAAATCCGGCACGGTCCCGCCACTGTAATGAAGGAGCTTTGCTTGGGATGCCACTGCGCTGGGTCACATAGCTGTAATCTGCAGCAGGATGTGATACCATGAGAGAGTGCGGGAAGGTGAGCAAGGTGTTGATAGCTGAGTCAGGAGACATGCACAGATGAGAACAGGTTCTATGCGTCGGAGGAACGCAGAAGGGTATTTTTATTGCAGAAAAAACGGGCTGCAGTCGTATTGGTGGTTAAACTGCCGATGGGCTGCAGCTTTTTTGGTTGATACTTTTCATCCTGCGGGGTGGTAGCGCTGAATTGAAAAGCGCTTCCCCCGCTATCCTTGCTTTTGGGGCTGTATCGTGGTACAATTTTTCTACGGAGAAAACAACCCGGAGGAATAATAATGAAGAAAGAAAAAGATATCAAGGTTAAACGCAAGGCGGCTCTCATAGTGCTGGCGGTGCTCATTGTGGTATCGGCAGCGGCAGAGCTTATCATAAACGCAGGCAAAGAGGATGTGGCCAACGTGCATATCCAGATTCGCTGCGACAAGGTTGCAGAGGCGCCGGAAACACTCGTTGATCCGGCTCTGGAGGAATATATTCCGGAAGACGGCATTGCAATGGCAAGGCTTAAGTACATAGCTAAGGAAGGTGACAGTGTGCTGGAGATTCTTGAAAAAATCTGCAGCAATAACAATATAGAAGTGAAAAAAGACAAAGAAGGTCTTGTAGAAACTATAGGATACCTTAAAAACGGTGACTGCGGCGAAAACAGCCGCTGGGCATATACGGTCAACGGAGAACTCAGGGAAGAAAAACCTGCTGACTGCAAGGTAACAGACGGTGATGAGATAGTATGGGCCTTCACACTGGACGGAGGAATGGATATTGAAAATGTTTAAGGACGGTCTGGGAGAGAATAGCACCTTTGCGGGCTGCCACCCGGCTGTAAACCTGATATTTTTTCTGTTTGCAATAGGTATAACCATGTTTTCCACGAGCCCTGCCTTTCTGGCAGTGACTCTGGTTTTTTCGTGGCTTTATTCAATTCTTTTAAACGGCAAAAAGGCTGTGAAAAGCAACCTTATCTTTACCATACCTATACTGATTATTATGACGGTAATAAACACACTATTCACCCATAACGGTGCCACGGTGCTGTTTTACCTGAACAACAGCAGGATAACGCTGGAGGCTCTGCTTTACGGACTGGCGGCGGCAGTACTGCTTTCATCTATTATAGTGTGGTTCAGCTGTTTCAATGTGGTAATGACATCGGACAAGCTCATATTTATTTTCGGAAAGGCCGCGCCTGTGCTGGGACTGACCCTTTCCATGATTTTCAGATTTATTCCTTTGCTCAAGGCCAGGTTCAGAGAAATATCCATGGGGCAGAGATGCATGGGCAGACATGTTGCAGGAGGTTTTTTGGCAAAGCTCCGTCAGGTTACCAAGGAGGTGTCCATACTGATTTCCTGGTCTCTGGAGGCAGCTATAGAAACTTCGGATTCAATGGAGGCAAGAGGCTACGGACTCCACGGAAGGACAAGTTTTCATCTCTTTAAGATGACGCCTACGGACAAGGCGCTGCTGACGGGAATAAGCATAAGCGGTCTTATTGCAGCTTCAGGCTGCATACTCGGCAAAACTTCAATCTACTATTACCCGAAGGTTGTTCTGGGGCAATGGGATGTTTTGACGGTGATAACTTTTGCAGCCTATGTGCTGATGCTGGCAGTACCGCTGATTACAGATATTTTTGGAGAAATCAAATGGCAACAATACAGGTTAGAAATTTAAGCTTTGCATATCCCACAGCGACTGTGCGTGCTCTGGAGGATGTATCCTTCACAGTAAGTCAGTCGGAGTTTGTGGTGCTCTGCGGCAAATCGGGCTGCGGCAAGAGCACACTGCTGCGTCATCTTAAAAAGAATCTGATTCCTTACGGACAGTTTGAGGGTGAGGTTCTATATAACGGTCAGAAAATCGCTGAAATGGATGACAGGATGAATGCGGCGGAAATCGGCTTCGTGCAGCAGAATCCGGATAATCAGATTGTTACCGACAAGGTGTGGCACGAACTGGCTTTCGGGCTGGAAAGCCTGGGGCTTGATAACAAGACGATAAAGCGCAGAGTTGCGGAGATGGCAAGCTTTTTTGATATACAGACCTGGTTCAGAAAGAATGTAAGCGAGCTTTCGGGCGGCCAGAAACAGCTTCTCAACCTGGCTTCCATAATGGTAATGCAGCCCAAGGTGCTCATACTTGACGAGCCCACATCACAGCTTGATCCTATCGCAGCCTCTGAATTCCTGAAAACAATATACAGAATTAACAGGGATCTGGGTACGACGATTATTATTTCCGAGCACAGGCTGGAAGAACTCTTTACCATGGCTGATAAAGTCATGGTCATGGACAAGGGCAGACTCATAGCATATGATGAGCCTTGGAATATAGGCAATTTCCTGGCAGGAGACTCTGTTTCTGAGAGACATCCTATGTTTTACGGGATGCCGGCGGTAATGAAGATTTATTCACACTGCAGGGCTGCAGGAGTGCCGCGCTACATTCGAGAGGGAAAGGAAATGTCGCCTCTCACCATCAGAGACGGGAGGCTGTGGCTGGAAAGCTTTGTGGGAAATTATGCTGATGAAAGCAGCTGCATGCCGGACCATGACCAAAGACCGGGCGGAAGCATCGATGAAAAATCCGGCAGGGATGAAATAATAAGAGTAAAAGATCTCTGGTTCAAATACAGCAAAGACTCGGGAGAGGTGCTTAGAGGACTGAACCTTTCCGTGAGAAAAGGGGAGCTTTTTTGCCTTCTGGGAGGCAACGGTGTGGGTAAATCCACCACACTCAAAGCCATAAGCGGCACTGTGACACCTCAGCACGGCAGTATTACAGTGGACGGAATGAAGGTGAAGAAGGAAAATTTCAAGGAGCTTTTTCATAAGCGCCTGGCTATGCTGCCGCAGAATCCGCAGGCACTCTTTACTGAGATAACCGTGGAGGAGGAATTGCTGGAGGCTCTTTACTTCGAGAAGATAACCGACGAGGAAAAGATAGATAAAATCGAAAGCATTATGGAAATGATGGAGATAACCCACCTGAGGAAGTCTCATCCTTACGACCTTTCCGGCGGGGAGCAGCAGCGGCTGGCTCTGGGCAAAATTCTGCTGCTTGAACCTAAGATACTGCTGCTTGATGAACCCACCAAGGGCCTGGATCCTTTCTTCAAGATAACTCTGGCAGGAATACTAAAAAAGCTTACGCAATCCGGTGTTACCATATTTATGGTTTCTCACGATGTGGAATTCTGTGCGGAATATGCCGACAGATGTGCCATGTTCTTTGACGGAGATGTGGTGTCGGAAGGCACGCCTAAGGAATTTTTTGCGGGAAACAGCTTTTATACCACTTCAGCCAACAGGATAGCCAGACGGTGGTTCCCTGAAGGTATCACATGGGGGGAGGTGGCAGAATGGGCAGAACTAACTACGGTGAAATAGAACTCAAGGCCAGGCGAAAGAGAACCGCTGCTGCTGCCATCTGCATTTTCATATTGATGCCTGCAACCATAGCCTTCAGCACACTGGTACTCAATGGTGCCAAATACATGATAACCAGTCTTCTGATAATCATTTATACCATGGTGCCGTTTTTCATGATCTTTGAGAAGAGAAAACCCAAGGCGAGAGAAGTGGTTCTCATAGCTATGATGACTGCAATCACCGTAGCGGCTCATATATTTTTTCATGTGACGGTGCCCATACAGATCGGTACAGCTATGGTTATAATCTCCGGAGTGGCACTGGGACCTGAGGCCGGATTTATGGTAGGAGCCTTGGCCCGTTTCGTTTGCAATTTCTATATGGGTCAGGGACCATGGTCTCCATGGCAGATGTTCTGCTGGGGGCTTTTGGGGTTTCTGGCAGGGCTGACCTTTAACAGGGTGACGGTGAAAAACCGCTATGAAAGTCTGGGAGAGGAGGGAAAGGCAGCTGCAGCAGCGGCCATGGAAGAAAAAAAATCGAGAACCTTCAAGATGGTTATGGGGCCTGTCATGTGTGTCCTTGCGGGAGTAATACTGGCTTATGTAACATATATTTTTGTTCCGGGAAAGGATACCACATTCTGGGGCTGGAGAATATATGCCTTTGGAGCGGCCGGGCTTCTGGCGGGAGCTTTGCTTCAGCGGAAAAGACTTCCTGTGGATGGACTTACTTTATCCTTGTTTACATTCCTTGCAACTGTTATAATATACGGAGGAATCATGAACATGGCTGCCATGTTCACATCCAGCGGAATCCCTGGAAACGACATCAGCTTTAATACATTGAGGCTGCTGTATATTTCCGGCTTGCCTTACGACCTGTATCACGGAGTCACAGCTGCAGTATGCATGTTCGTAATCGGCAATCCTATGATAGAAAAGCTGGAGAGAATAAAGATAAAATACGGGATTTACAGATAGAAACGGATCAGTAAAGGAACAATTTAGGTGCCGGACTCGTTTTTTGAATGGCAAGCATGTTTTGATTTAGGCGAAAGTAAACCTGAATTCTTCTAAAATGCTGAAACTATATTTTTTTGGTTTACTTTTATCTGGGCTTAATATTATTTTCGATACCGTTCTATGCAGAAAGTAAACCTGAAAATGCCGTAAACCATTGGAAACTGATGATGTCGGGTTTACTTTTTTGCTATAGATATGCCGGGTGCTGTATTATGAAGATTAAAAAGTAAACCTTGTAATCCTGCAAAGCCTTGAAATTGATTTTTTCAGGTTTACAAATGAAAAAATATGAAATATTAAACGTAACCGTAGGGTAGCATTCTGCCTTTTGAATTAATATAGAAACGGAGGAACATCA
>JALFXR010000255.1 GCA_022787405.1 Bacillota bacterium | reverse complement strand
GGAAACACGCAGATATGCCTGTCCTATTCTAGGATTGTCCGCATACTTGTTATATACCATAAGTCTGAGGAGACTTGTGGCAGTTTCCTTGTCGGCCCTGTAATCTGCTGCTACATCAACATACTCGGTGAGAACATATATGCCGGTCCTGGCCTTCTCATGCAGCTTTTGGGCCAGCTTTTTTGCTGATATTTCATCGCCGTTAAAGTAGTATGCCCCGCTTCTGTATTCAATTTTTTCACAGGACAGACCGGCTGTCTTCCTGAGAGCGGTCTTTCCTTTTTCTTTTATGAGATTCAGCACGTCATCCATGGTATCGCCGTATTGCTCAGGGCAGTCTCCCAGCTTGATTATCATGGTTTCACCATCTCTCAGGTAGAGATGATAGTACTGATAAGGTAAATATTCTTTATATGGTTTAAGGACTTTTCTGGTAGTGACTCTGTCCTTTATCCACTTTCTGAAAATATCATTGACCGGATAAATATAGCAGTAATCGTGAACGGAGATGAAATCCTTCACATTGCTGTCGTTTATTCCGTATCTTTCAACAATCTCAGGCAAAAATCCGTGCTTGTAGGCCCACTTTTTCTCAGCCTCCGAATAGCCGGTACTATGGTTCTTGCTGTACTGAACCGAATTAAGCCACCAGCGTGCCTTGGCACCGTAAAAGCCCTTGATACGCATATCCATTGACTTGAATTTTCTGATTAAACTGCTCATAATCTATGTCCTTCTTAATCTATTAATTAAATGCATTCTAATTATATACTCTTGCCGCCCGTAAATCAATAATCAATATATTACAGGCCGTGGTAGCCTCTGGCCTCCTGACAGTCTCTGGCTATCTGTGCTGAAAGCTCCTCGACACTGCTGAATTTCACTTCATCTCTTGTCATCTTGACGAACTCCACCTTTATGTATTTGCCGTAAAGTTCCTTGTCAAAATTAAAGATGTGAGTCTCCATATTCTTCTTGAAAGTGCCGATGGTGGGCTTGACACCCACATTGGTCACACTCGGATATCTGACTCCGTTATACAGGCAGTATGTCACATAGACTCCGTTAGGAGGAGTGACCATGGTTTCGTCAATCATAATATTTGAAGTAGGAAAACCTATGGTCTTGCCCAGGCGATTTCCTACAACCACTTCTCCGCCTATATCGTAGTTTCTGCCAAGATATTTTGGGCACTCATCCACTTCACCTGCTTTGATGAGTCCGCGTATAAGTGTGGAACTTACCACATCACCGTCAATAATAACCGGCGGGATCTGGTTTACGCCGAAACCGTACTTCTGGCCCAGTTCCTTAAGCATTTCATCGTTTCCTGCTGCCTTATGTCCAAATCGATGGTTGAATCCGCAGAAAACTTCCTTTGCATTGAACATATCCACCAGAAACTTCTTTACGTATTCTTCCGGCGGTGTAGTCATTATTTCCTTTGTAAATTCTATATTGAAAAGGTAGTCAACCCCCAGCTTTTTGATAAGGTCGGCTTTTTCCTCCTGATAAATGATATTCTTCACCGGTTTTGAGCCGGGAATCAGATTTTTAGGAAGGGTGGAAAAGGTGAAAACCGCACTCTTCAGTCCTTTCGCATGTGCCTTTTCAACCGTTGCCTTTATCAGAGCCTGATGTCCTGCGTGTACTCCGTCAAAATTCCCAAGAGCAACACAGCATGGCTGAATATTTTTTATTTCCTCTATGGTATTAAATGTTTCCATTAGTCATCACTCCTTGCAAATACCTTGTCTGCCACAAGCTTTTTATATTTGTCGCTATGATATGCAACCCCCAGGAAGGCTTTTCCTCCGGGAGCTGCCTGAGCTTGTGCGTACATCCTGTACAGCCTGCGTCCGCCTTCATTCCATTCTCCTGCGGCATAATCGGGCTCTGTCACCGAAAGGCATTCGCGATATGCAATATGCCATCCATCGATGAACCTTCTGCCTGTTTCCGGCGTCATTACGGCTTCCCCGAAATTTACGAGAGGATAGTCTATGCCTTTTATATATTTTTCAAAGACCGATGGTATCTCTTCACCGAATTTACGGTCAGGTGAAAGTCCTGCGGCTTCAGCCACTGACCTTAGCTCGTCCAGAGTTACTGCTTCCTCTGCTGTAAATCTGCCGCTTGCCAGTCTTTCCAGACTCTCCAGGCTTGCTCCGCAGCCCAGAGCCTCACCGGCATCCTGACATATTGTCCTTATATATGTCCCCTTGGAACATTCCACAGTGAAGGTCACCTTTTTGGAATTGCTGTCATGGGCAAAATCGATGGCCTCGATTTCCAGACTTCTGATAAAAATCTTTCTGGTCCTGACATCCACTTCCTCACCGGCCCTGGCATACTCATAGAGCCTGCGTCCCTTTACACGCACTGCGCTGTACATGGGAGGCTTCTGATCTATCCACCCGCTGAAGCCTTCAAAAGCCTTATATACATCATCAGGTCTGATGCTTGATGTGTCATATGTTTTTATTATTTCTCCGGTAACATCCTGGGTGTCGGTTTCAATTCCCAGCACCATAGTGCACCTGTATTTTTTAATGTCGCCGTCAAGATACTCACAGACCCTGGTGGCCTTACCGATGCATACAGGCAGTACACCTGTAGCCAGCGGGTCCAGAGTCCCCGTATGTCCAAGCTTCTTGATTCCCAGAATTTTTCGCAGCTTGTAGATCACATCGTGTGAGGTCATACCTGATGGCTTATATATGTTTATTATTCCATCCTTCATAGCGTATCAATCGCCTCACTAAGCTTTGATTTCATCAGATCCACAGCTTCTTCCACCGTCATAT
>JALFXR010000218.1 GCA_022787405.1 Bacillota bacterium | reverse complement strand
TGCCCCTGCTCCTCAGTTCAAAGTTGAGTTTCTTCATTTTCATCTGAGGTATGACTATAGTGTGAATTTCATCTATCAGTTCTGCCAGTCTGAACTCGGTAGGGTTAAGTGATGTCTTGCCGCTTTCTATCTTGCTCATATCCAGCACATCGTTAATGAGGCTCAGAAGATGCTGGCCTGAGGAAATAATCTTTTTTGTGTACTCCCTCACCTTATCTGGATTATCCGGATTTTTACGCAGCAGCATAGAAAACCCCACAATGGCATTCATCGGAGTACGAATGTCGTGGGACATATTTGCCAGGAAATTGCTCTTTGCTTCATTAGCACTCTTGGCCACCTGCAAAGCATGACTAAGGGTCTGATTCATGCGTCTTTCTCTGCTTCTGTCTGAAAGAATTATCACATACTTTTTATCGTCGTTAATTTTAGTATGAAAGACCGTAACCAGGAACCAGAGGCATTCACCTGTCTTGCTATGTATATATTCCCTTTCAAACTGCTTCTGAGCGCCCAGATCTATTTCTGAGAATTTATCAATAATGCGCACTGTATCAGGACTGGCCGCAAGTTCATCAACCAGATGAATATTTGCGCGAATATCCTCCTCCCTCAATCCCAAGGCTTTTTCTATATTAGGACTTACGTATGTTACCTTGTAATCACCGTCATCAACTATAAAGTAAATATCTTCTGAATTGCTGGTGAGAATACCGAAAAGCTCTTCTCTGTACAGTATTTCTGTATCTTTTGCCGCCAGGTTTCTGCGGTTTTCACTTACAATAAAGAATATAACAATGGCAAATACAAATACTACCAGTACGATAATTGCCGGAATGGTAATTGCCTGCAATCTGTTCATACTTGCGTTGACCACAGCCGACGGAACTATGCCAACCACTGTCCAGTTAAGGATTTGTGTAGGCTGATATACCAGGTAATATCCTTCCCCCGATTTTACGAACTTGGTGACTCCGAACGCTCTGTTATTTATCTTATCCGACAGTGATTTTATTTCTGTCGTTCCCATCTCAGTTTCTTTTTCAAGCCATGAAAACATGTTGAAAAAAAGGCTGTCGCCGTCCATCGCGCAATCGATGACAACCCTTCCGCTGCCGTCAATGACGAAGCTTTCGGAGCATCCTTCAAAGGCTGATATCTCCAGCGACTCAGCTAAATCGCTATTGGTATAGCTTATACCAACAGCTTCGTATTCAAAACCTTTGTACTCACCTTCAGCTGAGGGCACCGCAAAAAAAATCAGCTCAGGATATCCCGGAAATGCAGCACTTGACACTATGCATTCATCCTCATCTATCAGGTCAGGAAGCTGACGCCCCAGACTTATATATCCCGTTTTTCCTTTAGAGTCTATGTAATCTCCGTCATGTGAAATAAAGTAGAAATCCGTAAAGCCCCATTGCTCCTGTCTGTCACTTATATACTGTAACATTTTTTCATCATTGCGGACTTTTTCAAGATACGGCAGCCAGTCGTTAAGACTTTTCCATTTTTCAGAAACGATGTCGTTAAACGCCTTATTAGATTGTGTATAGATTTCCTTGAGATGGCTGCTGCTTTCCTGATAAACCATGGAAGAGACAAAAGTAAAGTAGCCGATTGCAGATGCAAGCACCATGAAAGCGGCTAAAATCACAATAATCAGTTTGCATTTTTTCCTACACACCGATAATGCCCTCCGATTCTTCTTCCTTGTTAAAAATTATACCTATTCCGACTTTGTTCGTCAACGTGAAAAAGATACAAGAGTGTATATATATCAGTGGTTTTCGTTAAGATTTTGCTAAATACTAGATGCAGCAGAGTACAGGAAGCCCCATATAGCCTCCACCGCAGCACAGATTCATCACCAGACATGTGCCGCAAATCTGTCCGCAGTAATTGGAACCTGCCATAGACGGATTGCCTCCATACTGTGAACTTCTCTGCTGGTATCTGGTTTCTCCTCCCTGCAGCTGGTTCAGAAGGTTGGCGTAGTAATAATTGTCCGGCTCCAGAGCACACGCTGTCCTGGCGTGATCTATAGCGATAGCATTGTTGCCCACCTTATAATTGGCGAAGGCACTGTAATAGTACCACTGTCCGTTTCTGTCCTGCACCTGTTCAAGCACATTAAGTCCTTCGCGGTAGTATCCGTTCTGTATATAGTTAGCTGCTGAACGCATGTATTGTTCATCTTTGGTCTCGCCCTGCTGATATCCGGCTCTCTGACCTCCGAATCCCTGTCCGCCGAAGCCCCAGAAGTCATCCCCGTAAGCCTGCTGAGCCTGGCCCTTTCCCTGTTTCTGGTCCATAATCATGTTATAGGCCTGCTGGACTTCTTTGAATTTTTCTTCGTATTCCTTCTGGTTGGGGTTCCCCACATTGGCATCAGGATGATACTTTCTGCTGAGATTGCGGTATGCTTTTTTTATTTCTTCTTCCGAAGCGTTGTAGCTTACTCCGAGAACCTTGTATGGATCCATTATTGCTGAATATCCTTTCCTTTTTTGTCTTCAGTTTCCCCCTGGTCCCCGATTTTGGCTGACTTGGCCTTACCATAGCGCACCCAGACTCCGGAATATAATATATTCCTCAAAATTTCAACATTTTCCACCAGCGGCAGTCTCTCAAAGGCATCTGTGCATTCCCCTATCATCAGCAGCAGAAGGTTGAGAACTCTGTCATTGAAGTCTTCGGGACTGCTGGTCCTGTAAAGTTCCTTGAAGGGATTGTAGTCACCGGTCTTTATGTCGAGCTCAATATCCTCGTATGCATCGAGCAGATAGATGTATTTTCCCAGATAAAAGCCCACCTTATACAGGTCATCCTTCCACATATCGTCTTTATAGCAGAAAACCTCTGCCATTATCTCTCCGAAAACCTTGGCCACCTTGTCTATCGGCAGATTCTCGGCACTTTCCACTATGGAAAGCATATTCATTTTTTTAGCGATGGAGGCAGCTTTTTCAGGATATTTCCTTCCTACCTTTTCTGCTCTCTTCTTAAGGCTGCTCATGCCTACATGGGCCTTAAGCTTCTTTTCATCGTCCCAGTCGTCCTTGCACTTATAGTATGCCAGCAGTACGCACATATCGGCGCAGTAGTCCGTCACAGAACTCCGTCTGGAGCAGTGCTTCTTAGTCGGGTGAACAGGACATCTGCCGTAGGTTACCGTTTCCTCTGTCTCGTAAAGATCTGTCAGAATCATAATGAGGAAGGTCATATCGTAGTTGAGAGTCAGCCTGCCGCCAGTTCCGTGTCTGTCCCCCAGTGCATGGCAGAGCCCGCAGTAGTAGCTGCGGTATTTTTCAAAATCCTTTATTTTAAGTTCAGGCTTGTTTACCAAAACATATCCAAACATTTCTAAAAACCCGACCTCCCCGGTTTTAATTATCTAAAAGATATTGTAACAAAAAAAGCACACGATGTGTGTGCTTTATGTGAAGTTTAGGTTTTATTTTCTCAGTATATGATAACACTGCTATTTACGGCTTCCGCAGCCATCCACACCGCAGCTTTCACAGCTTCCGCTGCAGCCCTCAGGAGGCTGAGGCATTCCGTCATGCTTATCCGGATTATCCGCTGCAAGGCATGCTTCAACCATGCCGTCAAGCCAGTCTCCGTCGAAGAGCTCAATCATGCCCTTATCGCAAGCAGCCGCAATTTTGGTGTTCATCGGAATCTCTGCCAAAGTGTCTATACCGTATTTAGCTGCAACTGCGTCCACATGGCTCTCTCCGAAGATTCTGTGCTTCTTGCCGCAGTCAGGACACATGAAGTAGGACATGTTCTCTACGATACCGATTACAGGCACGTTCATAAGCTGTGCCATTTTCACTGCCTTTTCCACTATCATGGAAACCAGTTCCTGCGGTGATGTTACGATTACGATACCGTCAAGGGGCAGGGACTGGAATACGGTCAGTGCCACGTCACCTGTTCCCGGAGGCATATCCACAAACATTACATCGATATCGCCCCATACTACATTGTTCCAGAACTGCTCGATTACTCCGCTGAGAACGGGACCTCTCCATACAACCGGGTCGGTAGTGTCCTCAAGCAGTGCGTTTACTGACATTACTGTAATTCCTGTCTTGGATTCAACAGGAAAAATCATTTCGTCAGTGCCTGTTGCCTTTTCCTTTATTCCAAAAGCCTGCGGAATGGACGGGCCTGTAACATCGGCATCGAGTATGGCAACCTTGTAACCCATTCTCTCTGTTGCCACCGCCAGCATGGATGTGACCGATGACTTGCCGACTCCGCCTTTTCCCGAAACTACTCCTATAACTTTCTTTACATTGGATTGTTCATTCATTTCACTGTATCTCCTTTGTTTAATACCTGCAAAGAAGATTATACCACTAAATATGAGAACAAATCAATTTATACTTTCCACTGTACCCATAAACAGTGGCAGTCCTTCAAGCCGGCTGTCGTCAGCGATTATATAAATAAAAGGTCTGTCTAGAATTACAGTCTCAGGTATATCCACCATAGCGCACCCGTCCTTAGCCTCTGCTACGGTAACAGCGGCGGCTCTGGTTCCATCGGAGTTCACCTCAATGAAGGTTTTCTGGAAAGCCGCACCTATAAAGATATTGCCCCGAGATGATGTCCCCATTCTGGTCAGGTTCGCTCTGGCAGAGTCAAAAAGATTGCCCATTCCCATGCTTTCAAATACAGGTACCAGGTCTGTGAAGCCCTCATTGGAGAACTCAGGTATGCCCGCACTTACCAGAATCTGCTGCGGCTCGTTTATAAGCTTTCTCAGCTTTTCACCTGTCATCTGAGAAATGTATTCATCTGTGGACACTCCGTCCTTAGGTCTGATAGCTATGAAGCTGAAGCCGTCCTTATATGGTTTGATAAATCCCTGGGCAAGCTCATCCTCGAAATATCTGCTTTCATCAGAATACATGAATTCAGCTTTCTGTTGAATGCCGGAAGCATCGGTAAATGTGCCTTCTCTCAGCTGATCCTGTTCATAAGGCATCAGCCACCTGTTCTCATAAGTGAGGGCGTTAATAAGGTAAGCCACCGCATCAGGGCTGATTTTATCTACAATCTCGTCTATCATTCCGTCAGTATGGTCGCTGCACCATCTGTTTATGTCATTGACGGTGGACTTATCGAAAGGCGCCGAAAACACCTGGGTATCCAGATATCTGCATTTATCCAGAAATTCATCGGTCACCTCAAGACGCCCTTCCTCATCCCGCATCCAGAAGGAGTTTACGCTGCGAACACGAGCAGTCTCCTTGTCTCCATTGAGACTGAGACGGTAGCCATCCATGAGAAGTGTAAATAATTCATCATCCTTGCCTATAGCCTTTTCTATCTGCTTCAAAGTTTCACCATCTGCAGCCTGCGACAGTGATGCCATAAGCGACATGGCAGAAACAGGAGAGAAGACAACATTCTCCCCTACATCCTCTGATGCGGTAGCTGCTTTCTTAAACAGTTCCACCCCCAGATTAAAAATACCCTCATACTCTCCCACCGGGCATATGGCATCTATGGTAAAAGGAGATTCTTCACCGGATCCCGCTGCCTTACTGTTTTGAGCTGTGCCCGTAAGTTCTGTGGTTCCGGACGCGGTATCTCCGCATGCTGCCAGCGAAAAAATCATCAGGAAAACCATCATCAGACATATGAAGTTTCGCAAAAGCTTTTTGTTTTTCCTTTCCATGAAAATACCCCTCCTTTTTTATTTTACTTCAGCCACGGACATTACCGTTCCTATGAAAATAGGTGTTGTCGTTACGTCATCGATTATGGCGTATATGAAAGGTCTGTCGAGGCGCACGCTATGAATCTTTTCCTGCCGAGGCATAGAAGTGCAGCCTGCTACCATTTCTGTCACTGCCGCCGCTCTGGTGCCCTTGCGGTTTACCTCTATTAAGGTCTTGTGCAGGATTTTGCTGATATAAAGGTTATATGCCGCATCTCCACCCGGTGCCGCTGCCGTGGCCATGTCCGACAGGTCAGCCATATCCGGGCTGAAAATATCTTTGATTCCCATCTTCTCAAAGGTGTTTATGAGATTATTTACGGTGTACTCTGAGGTATACTCTGGAAGCGCAGTTTTTACTTTTTCATATCTGCCATCGTTGAGAAGACTGCCGAAGGTTTCTCCGTCAAGACTCTTAACGCAGTCTGCCACGGTGGTTCCTTTCTCCGGCAGCAGAGCAACGAAGCTGTAACCGTCCTTATATGACTTTTTAACTCCTGTAACCTTATTTTCTCCTATATTTCCTTCAATATAAAAACCTTCCTCAGAATAGAGCATATCGGCCTTTTCCTCAGAACCGTCTTCAGTATAGAAGCTCTCACCTTCTTCTACCTGATATTCCTCGTAAGGCACCAGCCATGCGCCTTCAAAGGCTGTAGCGTTTACTATTATAGCCATATCGTCAGGGCTGATTTCATCAATCACCTTTTTGATCATGCCGTAGGTGTTTTCATTGCACCAGTTGTTTATAGTATCTCTGGTTCCGGCATCGAAAGGAGCCTTATAAGCCTGTGCATCAAGGCAGTCCTTTATGGTCTTAAGGTAGTTCTCTTTTACTTTCAGCCCCTCAGTATCTCTGAACCAGAAGGAGTTGGCCACATTCATTCTGGTATTCGGTCCTGTCTTAAGGGCGGTCATCCAGTTCTTTAGCCAGTCGGAAAGCTCTTCGGTGGTACACCCGAAAGCTTTTTCAATCTGCTTGCGGCTTCCTGCTGCTGCCCCGTTTTCTGCCATTGCCATAGCCATGAGTATTGAAACGGGCGAAATCATGCTGTTTTTTCCCTCGGAAACGCTCTCCTTAAAAAGCTCCATAGAAACATCTTTTACTTTATCGCTTGTATTCTGCATCTTCTCCAAATTCCTTACGGCCTCCCCAACTTCCTTATCGTCCTGTTTTTTCTCTTCTTGAGATTTCCCTGCTGACAGCTCAGAAATCTCTGATGCATTCTCATGTCCGCATGCCGCTAATGAAACGACCAGGCACATGCACACCGTCAATGCGAAAATTCTCTTTATTATATCTCTCATGGAATACTCCTTTCATGCAATTCTGCCGCCCCTGCCTGCCGCCGCTGACCGGCCCGGCGAGAAGGGCTATGGCAGCTCCACACCATCTACGATATAAAATATTCTGTCCACGCCCTCTTTGTCCTCACCGAGGCTCCGATCCATGGTAAACCTGTAACGGACCGTCATACCCGGCTCCGGTTTTTCACATTCTTCTTCATACTCTTCTGCGGTCAGCTTCATTTCGTCAGGAAGGTTATAGAACCAGTCCATATATTCTGCTATATCCTCTCCGGCGATTTCTGTTCTGCTATCATTCACAATGTCCTCCAGAACAATTCCTGCAGGAAGCATATAGAGATGCTTTTTTTCACTGCTATATGAATCTGCGGCTGGTGCACCTCCAGGCTCTGCAGTGCTGTCTACGCCATCACGGTATGTGCCATTGGCTTCGTACTGCTCAGGCATAAACCCGTCAGTTCCTTTATTTACAATGCTCCCTATACTTCCGATACTGCCTGCACCCACTGCGATAACAAGGCATGCCGCCGCAGTCGCCGACCAACTGATTATTCTCTTTTTCTTTATTTTCTTATCTGCCTGGGCGGCCTCTTTTTCGGCCATGGCGATTTCACTTTTTTCCCGGACGCTTTTTATAAATTCATCTCTCGTTTTCAACTAAATCCCCTCCTCGTCCATAAGCTCTCTCACCGCTTTCTTACCGCGGCTCACCAGATTTTCCAGCTGTTTCGGAGTCTTTTTCATGACACTTGCCGCCTCTTTATAGGAAAGCTCCTCCAGGTACACCAGGTGCAGCACTGTGCGATAGTCCTCTTTTATACTGTCCAGAGCCTCATAGAGCCTGCGGTTTTCTTCGCCTCTGATTACATGGGACTCCAGAGTGTGGATATCAGCAAGCTCTGCCAGCCTTTCCTCCGGCTCCCGGGCCGGTCTGATTCTTGACTGCTTTCTCACGAAATCCACCGCCTTGTTTCTGCCCATGGTGAAGATGTATGTCTTCAGTGATGAGCGGAAACCGTACCTTTGCGGATTGACTATGAGCTCGACAAAAACATCCTCCGCCAGATCCTCTGCGTCTGCAAGGTTTGCTACATACCTGTATATGAATAAAATAAGCCCCTCTCGATATAAATCGACGATTTCCCCAAGTGCATCGTCGTCGCCGTCAAGAAAGCGGCGGTAGATTTCCGCGCCTTTGTCCATGGTACCCTCCGAACTGTTTGTTCATATCTTAGTCGTTTCTGCCGGCAAAAACCCTCACTTTAAATTTATATTTTTTTAGGTGCTCCGTCAACTGCTTTTGCCTTGCCAAGGCCTCTTGTAATTGGTATACTTTTGTTAGAACGAGAGAATTATAAAAAAGATAGAAAAGAGGTCCGCGAAATGAGCGAAAAGACGACGAAAAAGGTTATAAAGAAGCCCAACCCGTTTCTCTATTATCTGGCCAGCCTGATAATAGCACCTTATCTTAAATTCATGCTTCATACCACCTACGACCGGTCCGGCATACGTGACATCGAAACGCCATCCATCGTGGTATGTCCTCACGTGTCCAATATAGACTTCTTGCTGGTGGCCGTCGCTCTGTTTCCTCACAGGCCTACCTTCGTGGTGAGCCAGCACTTCATGGCAAAGCCAAAAATACGCCGCATACTGGAAATCATGCATGTCATACCAAAGAAAATGTTCTGTCCAGATGTAAAAACCATTCTGAACATCATGCGCGCAAAAGAGTCCGGTAATATTATAGTAATTTTCCCTGAGGGCCGTCTCAGCTGCTTTGGTCATTCCCTGCAGGTCACCGACGGAACCGCGGAGCTCATTAAAAAACTGGGCATCAGCGTATACACCATCTGCGAAAACGGTGCTTACAAGACCCTGCCTAAATGGGGCAAGGCCGGTGCCCGCCCGGGACGCATCGAAGTCACCAGCGCCAAGCTCATAGACTCCGCCGACCTTGCCGATATGACCATCGATGAAATCAACGCAGTGCTGGATCAGGCCATTCTTCACGATGAAGACGCTATCCTAACCGATGTGACATACAAATGCAAAGCCCCTGCTCTGGGTCTGGACGGTATTCTTTATAAGTGTCCTGAATGCATTTCCGAATTCGAAACTGTCTCAGATGATCACTCCATCACCTGCCGCCGCTGCGGTTTCAGTGCTCGTCTGGATGAGAAATATCGCCTCAGCGGAGGCCCTTTCGAGCGGATAAACGACTGGTTCTTCTGGCAGGAAAGCCTCATCGATCTTGACACACCCCTGGAGACGGACTGCCTGGTTGGCACCACTGATTCCGACGGATACATGGATATGAAGGCGGGACAGGGCCATATCACCATGGACCGTGAAAACATCCACTTCACGGGAACCTGCTACGGCCAGCCTCTGGAGTTCACCGAGTCAACTTCCATCATCAAGGGCTTCCCGGCCTCCGTAGGCAACCACATCGACATCTACCACAAAAAACAGCTTTACTACATCAAGCCTCAGCCTGATTCGCGGGTTACCATCAAGTGGGTTTCCTATCTGGATAAGCTGACCAAGGAAAGAGATAAATAAAGGATTCCCGGAATTGGTTATTTGAGACCAGATTTCCCAAAAATGTCAAAATGTTTTCCCCGGGAAAACAAATCCGGCATTTTGGAAAATTTCATGATGTCAAAAACTTACAAACCCAGAAGGACAGCTTCCTCCTTCTGGGTTTTTGATGTGAAGTATATAGGTTCCACATTAAAACACCGGGGTGTGTGCGTCACCCCGGCATTGAGAAAGTAAAAATCAGAAAATTTCTGATTTTTAGCATATTTAGTTTGCAGGCTCCATCCTGCTGCGCACTATTTGAAGGTTCTGATACCCTTGTTGGACCAGTCAGTGTATACCTTCTGTCCGTCTACCAGAACATATCCTCTTACTCTGTAGTAGTATCTTGTTCCCTTCTTAAGGCTCTTGGTATTGAGGTAATAGCCTGTGGTTCCTGCCTTCTTGGAAGTAAAGAATGCCTTCTTGCCATATCCTGAATTCTTCTTTACCGAACGGAAGAATTCAACGCCGTCAAGCTTCTTTCCGTCTGCGGTCTTCCAGGTAACCTTGATACCCTTCTTACCTGCCTTGGTTGCATCAAGCTTGGTGCTTACTTTTATCTCAATATTCTTTATTGCTTCTGTCTGCTCTGCGATTACTGCATCAGCTTCTTCTTCTGCAAGGATTGCATAAGTTGAGAAGTGGCCTGTGAAGAAAATATATGTGCCGTCAGCATTCTTCTGGCCTTCTACCTTGCTCATGTGACCGTTATCGTCAATGTATACGCAGACTACCTTCTTTTCAGCCATTGCCTTAGGAAGTGCTACTGTTACTGCAATATTGCCGCCCTTGAAGTCGCTGATTACCTTACCGTCTGAGCATACAACCTTGAGTTCAAACTCAACCTTGTCTGTTTCTTCTGCTACCTTTTCTGCAACAATCTGAACGGTATCGCCTGTTGCCTGTTCTGAAACTGCTGCAGCTGCAGCGTTATCCATCTTTACTTCTGCAACGTCAGTTTTGATGGTTACATCTGCTTCAGTCTTCTCTGCGATTGCTCCCAGAGTTTCTGTAGGGATGGTTACCTGTGCGACTGTAGTTGAATTTGCAGCCGTAGTAGTGTTAGCTGTCGCATCTATAACAACTTCTGTTGACTTGTTCTCAACTGCCTTGTCAACGATCTTGTCTGCTGTAGTCTTGTCCACTGTAGCGGTAGTTGTACCGTTGGAAGTTGAAGTGGTATTGCTCAGGTCAGCGCTTGTAGTAGCGTTGTCAGCTGCAGCTGAACCGGAGTTGGTTACATTGTCGGTT
>JALFXR010000162.1 GCA_022787405.1 Bacillota bacterium | reverse complement strand
GAAGACTGGGCATCTGTGCACAGAGTATACAAGCAGACAAAATCAAAAAGAGCAACAGCCAGAATCCTTGGTATTTCCCGGAATACGGTAAGATCCCTCTTGAAAAAGAAAGAGGCACCCGAGTATCACAGAACCATTTATCATTCTAAGATTGATCCCTATAAGGAGCAGATCATAGAATGGCGATGTGAGCCCTATGATTTCAATGGAACCCGGATCTTTAGGGAATTGAAAGCCAGAGGCTATACCGGAAGCATCGGACCTGTTTACCGCTTTTTAAGCAAGGTGGATGAGGATATCGGTGACAGTGTTAACAGGAAAGCAACTGTGAGGCATGAAAGCCCACCTGGAGATCAGGCGCAGTTCGATTGGACGGAATACGAGGTCATTGTGGGTAACAGATACAGAACAGTGTACTGTTTCGCTCTCATCCTGGCAGCATCAAGAAAGAAAGCTGTTTGTTTTTCCCTCAAGGAAGATGCAGATGCAATTTATGAAGCTGTACAGGATCTGTTCGATGAGCTTGGAGGGGTCACACTTGAAATCCTGATTGACAATCCCAAAGCACTGGTAATAGAAAACAATCCCAAAAGTGAGGATGAAATTAAATACAATCCTCATGCATTGCTTATGGCAGCTAATCTTGGTACAGAGCTGAATGCATGCCCCTGCTATTGGCCTCGCAAAAAAGGTAAAGTGGAAAACCCATTTACCTATATCGAGCAACAGTTTATCAAAGGCAACAGCTTTGAAAGCATGGAAGAATTGAACCGCCGAGGAAAAGATTTTGTGAATGACTGGTGCAATGAAGTGCACGGTACCACAAAGCGTGTGCCGAACGATTTCTTCCTTCTTGAAGAGAAGGCATTATTACAGCCACTTCCGGCAAAGTATTATTACAAGAAGAAAACTGTGGAGCGAAAAATAAGTGCAGACAGTTATCTCAGCTTTGGCGGAAATAAATACAGTGTCCCCGTAAAATATGCCACCAGAAAGGTTCAGGTACGCCTCGTCTATGGCTATAAAATTAAAGTCTATGATTCAAAAGATAACTTCATTATGGATATCGAGGTATTTGATGGAAAGCACACCACTCATACAGTAGCAGCGCATTATGATGCTATTGCCAAGAAGGTTCCGACATCCATTCCTCAGATAAGACGTGATTTTACGGCACGGTTTGGCAATGGTTTGCGTTATCTGGAAGCTGCCGGAAGAAAGTTCGACCAACCGACGCATTATGCAAGAAAAATCATGGAACTTCAGGAACTATACGATGATAAGGTGCTGGATACATTTATAGGCATATGCATAGACGAGGACAAGATGGATATAAAGTCTTTCCGTTCCATGCTCCGTGAATACAATAATGGCACCAGAACACTTGATGAGCCAATACGGCAGGAAAAAGCTTCGGAGAAAGACACGGATTCTTCCCTTATCAGGGACTGCAGTTATTACGAGGAATACGGAAGGGAGGCAGCCAATGCAACTGACATCTGAAAAGGCGGCCTATATTGAGGCAAAACTTAAACAGTTCAAGCTTGTAGATATACGGGAACAGTATGCTGACATAATTGAAGAAGCCGAAGGCAGTTCCATGGATTATCTTGAATTCTTTATGAGGCTGATAAATGCAGAGGATAAAGGCAAGAACATCAGAAGAACCGAAAAGTTGCTTGCTAAAGCGGGGTTTGATCTGCCATCAAGACTGGATGACATAGATTACAGCTTTAATCCATCGTTAGATAAAAGGAAGATTGATGACCTTGGCAGGCTGCATTTCATAAAAGCTCATGAAAACATCATCATTATTGGTCCGCCCGGTGTCGGCAAGGGCATGATAGCAACAGGGATTGGAAGAAATGCCTGTGATGCCGGATACAAGATTCTGTTTGTAAATGCCAAAGAACTGATAGATCATATGTATGATGAAATGCTTGCAGGAAGACTCCAGGAAATGCTTACGAAACTTAATAAAATAGAACTTCTGATCATAGATGAGCTGTCCTACATAAAAATGGACAAAGAAAGAGAGAGCCTCTTTTTCCAGATTATTCGCCAAAGATACGAAAAAAGCTCCCTCATTATCACTACCAACCTGCCAATGGGCAGATGGGATGAACTTTTTACCGGACAGCTTGCAGCAACAGCCATACTTGACCAGTTATTGCATCACTGCCACTTAATAAGTATAACGGGTGACAGCTATCGTGTCAAAGGGTCAAAACACAATGTTAAAAAGGAAAAGGTACAAAACAATGATTACAGATAAGAGACAGATCTCCTTAGAGGAAGAATTAATTGAATATGAAGCAGTAACTCCTACGACTGCAGAAGAACAGGCGTTGCTGCACGAATGGGTTGCCGATGGCAAAAGTGTGCACGAGAATGCATCCATGGGTGTAGATGAGAATGGTGAACCATTGGATTTCCTTGAAGTATACAGAATGGATAAAGAAATAAGGCAGACTCTCGAAAAGCTATCTCCTACAGAAAAAGATAACTATATCGCCCGTCTTAAAGGAGAAAATACTGTTGAAACCCTTCTAGAGGATATTCAGGCATTACATTTCAAGTTAAATGCGTATGAGCGTACTCTGAAGAAACATCATTTGTTGGATGAAGCCACTAGACTTATGGATGACTGGAAAAAACATGCCATAGCTCTTCCGGAAATCGCAGACGATGAAGAACTTCCTTTCCAGGAAAGGAGGCTGCCATGAAAAAGATAAACGATCAGGATCTTCGTTCCCTCGCGGAAAAGTATAATTCCGATGGTAAGCAGTCAATGTATGCTTACCTGCAGGCTGAGTACGGAATAAAGAACCCAACTTGTACATTTAAAAGAATGAAGAAACATTCTGAACTGGGATATCATCAGGAAACAGACAGGTTTCTATTTGATGCCAATTTCTCTGTGAGTGAGGATAAGGTGTTTATGACAATTGATGAACTGTGTTCTTCCAACAAAAATATGTAAAAAAGTGTCTTCGACACTTCAACTCCCCTGCCCCT
>JALFXR010000139.1 GCA_022787405.1 Bacillota bacterium | reverse complement strand
GACCGAGAATATTGAAAACGGTTCTTATGCCGATTTCTTTTCTTACGGGAGCGGCATATTTCATAGATGAATGATAAAGGTTTGCAAACATGAAACAAATCTTATGTTCTTTAAGTATTTTTTCATTCTGTTCCGGTGTTATGTTTATGTTTACTCCAAGGCTTTCCAATACGTCTGCCGCACCGGATTTGCTGGAAGCACTTCTGTTGCCGTGTTTTGCAACAGGTATACCTGCGGCGGCAATGACGAAGGAGAAGGCGATGCGAGACCGGCAGAGGGTACAACTCTCATGATGGCTACTACTACCAGTACAGCCGATACAGGACTGCTGGATTACCTTAAGCCTATTTTCCTTGAAGACACAGGCATTGACCTTCAGTGGACTGCAGTTGGAACCGGAGAGGCGTTAGCAATGGGACAGAATGGCGATGTAGACATCGTTTTAGTTCATGCCAAAGCCAGCGAGGAAGAATTCGTGGCAAGCGGAGCCGGAGTTGAGAGATTTCCTGTAATGTACAACGATTTCGTTGTCGTTGGGCCTGAAGAGGAAGGCAAATACGGCGATGATATCGCAACATGCTTCGGTGCAATTCAGGAAGGCAAGCTTACCTTCGTATCAAGAGGAGATGACTCAGGTACAGATAAGAAGGAAAAGAAAATCTGGGCTTCACTTGAAATCGACCCGACAGCAAACCCTAACTATCTGGAATCAGGACAGGGTATGGGAGCAACCATCACCATGGCTGACGAAAAAGAGGCTTACACTCTGACTGACAGAGGTACATGGCTTAAATTCAAGAACGATGCAGACCTTAACATCGAGCTTAACATAGTATGTGAAGGAGCAAAGGATCTGCTCAACCAGTACGGCGTAATCGCTGTTAACCCTGAAATGTTCGAAGGCCTTAACAACGAAGCAGCCAATGTTTTCATTGAATGGATCTGCTCCGACAAGGTACAGGAACTCATAGGACAGTACGGCGTTGAGGAATACGGACAGGCTCTGTTTACACCTAACGCAGGAACAGATAATTAGTCTGTAATTCAACACAGTAATTCTATATAGAAAAATGTGAGGACATGACATGGGAAGGATTGCGGACTGGTTTGTAAAATGCTTTACAGATGAGGCGATTTTAAGCGCTATAGGTGTTACGCTTAAGATGGCGTTCTTTTCGTGCCTGATTTCATCGGTTTTGGGTATTACAGCAGGACTTCTGCTGGAGAGATATAGTTTTAAAGGGAAAAAATTTATAATAAGAATAAACAGAACGATGATGGGTATGCCGCCGGTTGTAGCAGGACTGGTGGTGTACCTGCTCTTGATGCGCAGAGGTCCTCTCGGTATGCTGGGATGGCTTTTTACCGTCAAGGGCATGATTGTCGCTCAGACTTTAATAATCGTGCCTATAATGACGGGAATGGTGCACCAGCACGCGTCGGGCAAGGCTCCGGCCATCAGAGAATTCTGCATGACCATGGGTGCAGGACGCCGGCAGACAGTGTGGACAGTTCTTCGGGAAATAAGGCACGATATTTATTTTTGCATTGTGACAGCTTTCGGACGCTCCATAAGCGAGGTTGGAAGTGTCATGCTGGTGGGCGGAAACATAAAAGGAAAGACAAGAACCATGACCACCGCCATATCTCTTTTAAAAAGTCAGGGCATATTTACAGAGGGCATAGCTCTGGGAGTTGTGCTTCTGGTAATGGCATTTATAATACAGTGGCTTTGCGATTTTCTTCAGAAGGAGGAAAGTGCAGATGAAAATAACTGATTTAGAAAAAAACGTCGGGAATTTCAATCTGAAAATCGACGATTTATATATACAGCCGGGGTTGATACACGGCCTGGCAGGACATAACGGTTCCGGCAAAACGGTGCTTCTTAAGCTTATAATGGGCATATTGGAACCGGACGGCGGTAGAATAGACCTTGAAGGTATGGACAGACGAAACATGACAATGATGAGCCAGCGGCCGTATCTTCTCACAGGAAGCGTCTATGATAATATACTCTATCCGCTGAAGCTGCGAAAGATTAAGCCGGACGAAGCCAAAATCGACGGACTCCTGGAAAGAACCGGCCTGCTGGCGCAGAGAAATCAGTATGCCAGGAGCCTTTCCAGCGGCGAAAGGCAAAAACTCTCTTTCCTGAGGGCAATAATTTTCGAGCCGGAGTTCATTATAATGGACGAGACTCTTTCCAATCTGGACCCGGACAGCGAAAGGGCTATCGTGGAAATAATCAGGGAAATACAGCAGACGCGGCCTGTGACATGGCTCATGGTCAGCCATGGACAGGATGTGCGTGAGGAGCTTTGCGATATAATTCATTATATGGAAAAAGGAAGAATCACAGATGAAGTTGTTAAAGGTTGATACATTGGAGGCAGCGCTGGATAAGCTGGAAGCTGCCATGAGGACAGGAGGGGCAGGCGAGCCGGAAACGGAATTGGTGTCAGTATTGCAGGCTCTTGACAGAATCGCCGCAGAGGATGTGCTTTGCAGCGAAGATATTCCCAGCTTTGACCGCTCAACTATGGACGGATATGCGGTGGTTGCAAGGGATACACAGGGAGCCGGAGAAACTATGCCGACTTTTCTTGACCTGGCTGGTGAGGTTGAAATGGGAAAGGAGCCAGAATTCGGCCTGAAAAGCGGACAGTGTGCCTATGCGCCTACGGGTGGTATGCTCCCTCAGGGGGCAGATGCTGTAGCAATGGTGGAATACTGCCAGCCTTTCGGAACTGATAAGGTTGCAGTTTACTCCCCGCTTTCTCCAGGACATAACATGGTTCACGCAGGAGATGATGTGAGATGCGGAGAGTGCCTTTTTCAAAGGGGCCGCAGAATCAGGCCATCTGACATGGGACTTCTATGCGCAGCAGGAAAGACGGAAATAAAGGTGTACAAGCCTTGGAAGATATACATTATTTCGACGGGAGACGAAATTGTGCCGCCGGAAGCAATGCCTTTACCGGGGCAGGTTCGTGACGTGAATTCTGCAGGGCTTCTGGGCGAAGCTCTGTCTCAGGGATTTGATGTTGCAGGTCTTGATGTGATATGGGACAGTCAGGATATTCTGACAGAAAAAGTTCGTTCCGCCATGAAGAAATGCGATGTGGTTGTCATTTCAGGAGGCAGTTCACAGGGTAAGAAGGATGCTACGGAAGCTGTAATTGACAGCCTGACCTCAAGCGGAGCTTTTACCCACGGTCTGGCGGTAAAGCCCGGGAAGCCTACCATCATCGGTTTTGATGAGCCGACGGAATGTGTCGTAATCGGACTTCCGGGGCATCCTGTGGCTGCACTGCTGCTTTTCAGACTTATTGTTGCCGGCATATGGAAACGGCTCACAGGCTCGGCGGAAACCGAAAAGGAAATTGCCGTTGATGCTGTCATGGCGTCAAACATAGCCGCTTCTCCGGGGCGAAAGACATTTCAGCTGGTAACCCTGGATTACGAGCATATTGGCCTTGAAACAGGGCTGCCTCAGGCAGTGCCCGTCCTTGGAAAGTCAGGACTCATACGCACTATGAGCGCTGCAGACGGATATATTGTAATGGATGTAAATGACGAAGGCCTGTGCAGGGGAGAGAGAGTTAGGGTACATTTATTGATGAGATAAATCTGCATTTTCAGTGAGACACTTTTTTCTTTGTGTCGCCTTACCCGATTTGGGTTTTATGCAAAAATGTCTCACCAAGCCCACAAACGTTGAAAGTTAATTCACCGTGAGACACAGGGCCTGCAGTGTTGCAGTAATATAATCCGATAATTTAAAAATATTTACATATATGGGCGTTAATTTGCGTGAAACATTCATCTTTGGTTTAATTGACCGTTTGTCTTTGTTTTGCTGTGTCTTTTTTCGATTATTTTATGCGGGTTGCAGCGTTTCGTAGGACAAAAATGTATAAAAGGCAGTTTGATAAAGGAGAAATTCAGGAATATGAGATTTGAAAAAGATAGATTTTTTCTTCGACCGCGGACAGAAGATGTTGAAGTAGTTTTATACATTCACGGTAAAGGCGGCAACGCAGAGGAAGCAGAGCATTACAGACAGTTCTTTCCCAGGAAAGACATATACGGATTTGATTATAAATCACAACATCCCTGGGAGGCAAAAAAAGAGTTCTGTGATAAGGTAGATGAATTATCAGAAAAGTATGATAGGATAACCCTTATAGCTGTAAGTATAGGTGCATATTTTTCGATGAATGCTGATATCGGAGAATTCATAGATCAAGCATATTTTATTTCTCCGATTGTTAATCTTGAAAAGCTGATATTGGATATGATTAACTGGGCCGGAACCAGTGAAACTGAACTTGAAAAGAGAAGGATAATACCGGTAGACTTTGGTGATGATTTGTCATGGGACTACCTGCAGTATGTGAGGAAAAACAAGATAAGCTGGAATGTTCCAACAGAAATTTTGTATGGCAGTGATGATAATTTACAGTCGATTGATACAATAAAAGAGTTTGTAATGAAAGAATCTGCAGGGCTGACTGTTATGGAAGGTGGAGAACACTGGTTTCATACAGATGCACAGATGAGATTCTTAAACCAATGGCTGAGTATAAAGGCTTCGGAATGACGATAACAATGGAGGAGAGATATGAAAAAATTTCTGATGACAATAATGTGCCTAATGCTGGCGCTGGTCTTTACAGCATGTGGAGGTAATGAAAGAACCGAAACAGAGCCGCAGGACATAAGCCTTGGCCTTTCCACAGCAGAAAAAGACATAGAATACATGCAGACAAGCGATCTTTCCGTCTTCGGACTGGAAAAGGCTGAAAACTGCACACTTACGCTGGACTTCACCGATAGTGAAAGCACTGGGGAAGGATTCATAGTTTCAGGAACAGGCTCACTTGATTTAAACGGGAAAAAATACGATTTCATTCTAGAAGATCAGGAACTGATATGCATTGAAGTAAGCGAAGAAAACACCGTGTACAGCGGCATACTGGACTCATCTATAAGCATGGAGAATGGAGAAGAACAAGAAATATCCATAGATTTTACGGCCGACAGAGATTTTTCACAGGCGGTAGCCACGGTATCGTCAGACGGGGGGTATCTTTTCTTTGGAGATGTGTTTGATGACTATCTGGAGTATTTCAACATGGTATTGACTCAGATGGCAGGTGAGTAGATGGAGAAGGAGCAGCCATGGCAAAAAGAAATTTATATCTGAAGACAACACCGGTGGAGGAAGCAGGTAAAAAATATATGCAGGCACTTGAGGAAGCAGGATGCCTGAAACCGCAGACGGAAGTTATAGACACATATGAATCCTTAGGCCGTATTACGGCAGAAGCCATATACGCAAGATGCTGTTCACCTCTTTTCAATGCGGCGGCTATGGACGGAATTGCTGTAAAATCCGCGGAAACAGCAGGTGCAAGCGAAGAAAGACCGCTTACGCTGGAGCCGGACACAGGCTATAAGATCATAGATACGGGAGATCCAATCAACGCTCCTTTTGATGCGGTAGTTATGGCTGAGGATGTGACCGAAGAGCCCGGCAGTGACAGGGTTATGATTACCCGTTCAGTTCCGGGATGGCAGCATGTAAGACCTATTGGAGAAGACATAGCTGCAGGGGAAATGCTTTTGCCGAGCCATCACAGGATAAGACCGGTTGATATAGGTGTGCTGCTGGCGGGAGGAATCCTGAGCATGAATGTCTTTAAAAAACCGCTGATTTCCATAATCCCTACGGGAACGGAGATAATAATGCCCCATGAAAACCCTGAGGAGGGGGATATTATAGACTCAAATTCAGGGATGTTTGCGGCCATGGTAACGGAAGCAGGAGGTATACCGAACAGATGCGGCATAGTACCTGATGACTATGAACAGATAAAAGAAACAGTACTTCGGGAAATAAATAACAGCGATATGGTGATCATAAATGCCGGATCCAGTGCGGGAACTGAGGACTACACAGTTCATGTACTCCGTGAAATCGGAGAGGTTATAATCCATGGAGTGGCAATGAAACCGGGAAAGCCGGTTATCTTGGTCATAGTGCAGGGCAAGCCCGTAATCGGACTGCCGGGATATCCGGTAAGCGCCTACCTGGCGTTCGAAAATTTTGTCACGCCAGTGCTGAAAAAGCTGGCAGGAAGAGACCACGGCGGAGGGCGCATACCGCGAAAGACGGTAAAAGCTGTTCTATCCAAACGTATCGTTTCATCTCTGAAGCACAGAGAGTATGTCCGTGTCAAGGTAGGCAAAGTAGGAGATAAATTTGTCTGTGCACCTTTAGCCAGAGGAGCAGGAGCGGCAATGAGCCTTGTTCGCGCCGACGGATTCTGCGTCATACCTCAGGAAAGTGAAGGCGTTGAGGCAGGGGAAACAGTGGATGTTGAGCTTTACACTGACATCACTCGGATAGAAAACACACTTGTTTCCATCGGAAGTCACGACATGATAATAGATGTGATGAATGATATGATGGCAGAGCGTTTTCCGGGAATGAATCTTTCCGGAACCCATGTGGGAAGCATGGCAGGACTTATGGCACTTTCACGGGGAGAAACAGTAATAGCTCCGACACACCTTCTTGATGAAGAAACGGGAGAATACAACGTATCATACATAAAAAAAATCTTCCCGGGTGAGGAAATGGCTCTCATTAAGGGAGTGGACAGAATACAGGGAATTATGGTAAAAAAGGGTAATCCTCTCGGCATCAAGGGTGTGGAGGATCTGACAAGAGTCCGATATGTCAATAGACAGAGAGGTGCAGGAACCAGAGTGCTTCTGGATTACAAGTTGAAGCAGGCAGGAATCACACCTGACATGATAAACGGATACGACAAGGAAGCAGCGACACACATGGCTGTGGCGGCTCTGGTAGCTTCCGAGGAAATCGATGCTGGAATGGGCATCAAGCCGGCAGCCGATGCCATGGGACTGGACTTTATTGAGGTAGGAACTGAGGAGTATGATTTCGCCATCAGGGCGGAAAACCTGGAACTGCCCCAGGTTAAAGCATTCAGACAGATTCTTGAAAGTGAAGAATTTCATGAGAAGCTGGCAGAGATGGGAGGCTACGGCTGGCATCAGAGCGGGCGCAT
The DNA here is from genome assembly GCA_022787405.1 of Bacillota bacterium. GTDB lineage: Bacteria > Bacillota > Clostridia > Peptostreptococcales > Anaerovoracaceae > SUG1106. Next base: position 2,961 of record JALFXR010000139.1, on the reverse strand, counting down.
TTTGACGATAAAGGGATAGGAGATAATATACAGATGAATAAACAGAACATTTTAATTGCAGAAGACGACGCAGATATCAGAGGGCTTTTAAAACTTTATCTGGAAAGCGAAGGGTTTTCGGTGATATGTGCAGATAATGGAGAGACTGCATTAGAGCTGACAGAGACTGCATCACCGAAGCTTGCAATACTTGACATAATGATGCCGGGACTTAACGGCCTTGAATTGACACAGAAGCTCAGGGAGCGCACAGCTATGCCCATAATTATTTTATCGGCCAGAGACCATGATCATGACAAGATACTAGGGCTGAATATAGGGGCAGATGACTATATGACCAAGCCTTTCAATCCGCTTGAGGTAGTCGCCAGGGTAAAGGCGCTGCTCAGAAGATCAGGTTCGACCTCAGACAGAATAAAGGTTGGCGTATTTGAACTTGATCTTTCCAACCATACAGTGGAAAAAAATGGCCATACGATTCAGCTGACGCCGATGGAGTACAAAATTTTGGCCAGGCTGATGAAGTCACCTGGAAGGATATATACGAAGGTGCAGCTTTACGAAAGCATCTGCGGAGAATATTTTGAAAGTGATGACAATACCATAATGGTGCACATTTCAAGAATAAGAGAAAAAATAGAGGATGATCCAAAAAAGCCGGAGCATCTAATAACAGTAAGAGGGGTGGGATATAAATTTGAAGGATAGCCGTAAAAAAGGACGACTGGTAATTCTCCTTGCCAAGGGATATCTTGGATTTACACTTGCCCTTGTCCTCATTGCTTTTTTTGTGTCTTGGCTCAGTGATTCATATTTTGAATGGCTTTCAAGGATACCTGACATAGAGGCACTGGTAAGCGATAAGGACATGCAGCAGGGAAAATACGAAGATGTGCCGACGAGAAAGTATCTGGGCAGAGATGGAGGATTTGCAGTCGTTACAGAAGATGGAGAGATAATATACGACTCTACCGGCAGCCTCAGGAAAAATTTCACTGCCGGAGAACTGGACTGTATACAGCCTTATGAGGAACAGTCATATATAAATTACGTAGGTTTTAAAGATAATGAAGGAAATCAGGAGCATCTTCTGGTCAAGTTCATTTTTGAGGGAAATGGGGACACAGAAGAACAGGTTATGATTCTGGACGAGAATTATGATGTCGTCGAGGGAAGTTTTGGTGACGGCCACTCCTATTACACGCCTGATGAGTTTAAATACCTTATATCTCAGTATACCGAAGGACCGGTGTTTATAAAATATGATATATCCGGAAAATCAGGCAACTTAATATCAGAGTCAGATGCCAGGTATCTGGTTGTGATGTCATACGATTCCTCCCTTGATTCATACCAGAATATGTATTCAAAAGCGAACCGCATATATCTGCTGCTGATTCCGCTCTATATGATTGCAATAGTATCTTTCCTTCTGTGGATGAACAGAAGAATCAAGAAACCGCTGGTTGAACTTAATAACGAGGTGGATCAGCTTGCCAGCGGAGGTAAGGCCAGACTGGGAGAAATGGAAGGCCCTTGGGAAATCAGGATGATAGGCAGCAACATGGATAGAATGGCGGATATGCTGGCTGAGAGTGAAGCAGACAGAAAGAAGCTTGATGACGAAAGGCAGCGGCTTCTGGCCGATATCTCCCATGATCTGAAAACCCCTATTACCGTAATTTCGGGGTATACCAAGGCGATACGCGACGGCAAGGTACCTCCGGAAAAGGTGAACAGCTATCTGGAACTTATAGACAGCAGGGCGGATGAACTGAACAGGCTGATCAACTCTTTCCATGAATACAGCAAGGTTGAACACCCTGAATTTTCTATAAATCCTGAAGAAACAGATATTTGCGAGTTCATGCGTGGATACCTGGCCGAAAGATATGATGAAATAAATATATCAGGGTTTTCCCTTAATGCAATGATACCGGAAACTCCGGTGTGGTGCAGTATTGACAAATATCATATGCGTCGCGCGCTGGATAATATAATTTATAACTCTATTAAGCACAATGGACTGGGAACGGTTATTGCAGTTGGAGTAACCGAGCTTGAAGAAGCAGAAGAGGGAAAGCAGGGAAGAGTAAAAATAATTCTTGCGGACAACGGTATAGGTATTTCCAAAGAAGAGGGTGAGACTATTTTTGATCCTTTTGTAATGGGAGACAAGTCAAGGAGCGGAGGCGGAAGCGGTCTGGGACTTGCTATAACCAGACGAGTAATTACTGCACACGGCGGCATCATAAGGCTTTGCGAACCGAGAACTGGTGGTTTCAGCACAGAGTTTGAAATCATACTTCCGACTCACTTTAAGAATCTTAATAAATCTTAAGATTGCCTTAATAGAGATTAAAGAAATCTCTGATAATATATAAAATGCAGAAAGGAGTCGGATTATGAGTGAGGAACTTCTAAGACAGAAACCTGTCATACAGGTACAGAAGCTTCGAAAAGAGTACATAATGGGGGAAGAACGTGTTGTTGCACTGAAGAACATAAACCTGTCCATAAACCGCGGTGAGATCTGCTGTATATTCGGCACATCTGGCTCCGGTAAGAGTACATTGCTCAATCAGCTTGCGGGTCTGGAGAAGCCTACGCGCGGCCGGGTACTGATAGGGGGAGTACCTGTGTCAAGTCTGGATGAGAACGGTCTGGCCGCTTTCAGACAGAAGCACGTAGGCTTCGTGTTTCAGTCCTATAATCTTTTGCCTGAACTTACAGCTGTGGAAAATGTGGCCATGCCCCTCATGTTCAGGGGCGTCCCCAGGGAAATCAGGGAGAGAGAAGCTAAAAAGATGCTTTGCAGAGTAGGGCTGCATAACAGAATGAACCATTTCCCGGGGCAGATGTCCGGTGGTCAGCAGCAGAGAGCAGGCATAGCCAGGGCGTTTATAACACGGCCAGATATTGTATTTGCCGATGAGCCGACAGGAAATCTGGATTCCCATA
>JALFXR010000101.1 GCA_022787405.1 Bacillota bacterium | reverse complement strand
GCGCTTCTGTAATTATAAACCGTGACTGCCACAAGGCCGAATTCCTGGATTTTGGCTTTGATGAGGCTCTCGCACTGGCAAAATCCTGCGGAGTAAATGTCCTTTCGCATCCACCTCTTAAAACTCTTTAGCCGTCAATTTCACGGATAAGGTTCACCATCTCAATAGCACCCAGAGCGCAGTCGTATCCCTTGTTGCCTGCCTTTGTTCCTGCACGTTCTATGGCCTGCTCTATGTTTTCTGTAGTGAGCACACCGAACATTACAGGGATGTCAGAAGCCAGGGATACTGATGCGATGCCCTTGGATACTTCGCTGCATACATAGTCATAGTGGCTTGTGTTGCCGCGGATTACCGCACCCAGGCAGATTATAGCGTCATATTTGCCGCTCTTTGCCATTCTTGACGCAATGAGAGGAATCTCAAAGGCCCCCGGAACCCATGCCACGTATATGTCATCTTCAGATACATCGTGTCGTTTAAGCCCATCCATTGCTCCTGATAATAATTTTGAGGTTATGAATTCATTAAAACGGGCACAAACGATGCCTACCTTCATACCTTTTGCTACAAGATTTCCTTCTAAAGTTCTCATTTTATTTTTCCTTTCTTTTTACAATGCTTTTAATTATATAAATTCTTTAATATTCTAAAATATGTCCCATACGTTTCTGCTTGGTTTTCAGGTAAAACATATCATAAGCTGTGGCTTCCATCTGAATCGGAACTCTTTCCTTTATCTCGAGGCCGAACTCGGAAAGCTGATAGACCTTGTCAGGATTATTTGTAAGCAGTCTCATGCTCTTCACTCCCAGATCTCTGAGAATCTGTGCCCCAATAAAATATTCTCTCTGATCTCCTTCAAAACCCAGAGCAATATTTGCATCCAGAGTATCCATACCCTGTTCCTGAAGTTCATAGGCACGAAGCTTGTTTATAAGTCCGATGCCTCTGCCCTCCTGACGCATGTAGAGAAGCACTCCTCTTCCTTCTTTTTCAATCTGAGTCATAGCGGCAGCAAACTGCTGACCGCAGTCGCATCTAAGTGAACCGAAGGTGTCACCTGTCAGGCATTCGGAATGAACGCGGCACAGCACTCCTTCGCCATTGCCTATTTCGCCTTTGACAAGGGCCACATGGTGTTCACCGTTAAGTCTGTTTACATATCCGTAAGCTCTGAAATCACCGTACTTGGTCGGCATCTTGGTCACCGCCACCCTGTCTACCAGTTTTTCATGGCACTTTCGGTAGTTCTGCAGATCCTTAATAGTTATAAATTTAATGTTCCATTTTTTCGCAAGCTCTGCCAGCTCAGGCGTACGCATCATGGTGCCGTCTTCTCTCATAATTTCACAGCAAAGACCGCATTCTTTGAGCCCTGCCAGCCTGCAGAGATCAACAGTTGCCTCAGTGTGGCCGTTCCTTTCAAGTACGCCGTTTCTCTTTGCCAGCAAAGGAAACATATGCCCCGGACGTCTGAAATCCTCAGGTCTTGCATCCTCTGCCACACATCTCATGGCGGTAATGGACCTCTCAGCTGCAGAGATTCCCGTTGTAGTCTCTACACTGTCTATGGAAACGGTAAAAGCCGTTTCATGATTATCCGTATTGTTAGTTACCATCTGTGGTATTGCCAGCCTTGCCACAAACTCGTCCGACATAGGCATACAGATAAGTCCTTTGCCGTGAGTAGCCATGAAATTAATATTTTCTGTAGTGGCAAATTCCGCAGCACAGATAAAATCGCCTTCGTTTTCGCGGTCAGGGTTATCTGTGACCAGAATGATTCTGCCCTGTCTAAGCTCCTCCAGAGCTTCTTCTACTGTGTTGAATTGATACATGTCTCTACCTCCTAAAACCCGTATCGGGTCAAAAATTCTTCTGTTATTACGCTGTTCTTTTCTGTTGCTTCCACAACGGGATTCGCAGGTCTCATAAGTTTCTCGACGTACTTTCCTATCAGATCATTCTCCAGATTCACCCTGTCTCCCCTTTGACGGTCTGAAAGTACTGTTTCTCTCACCGTATGAGGAATTGCCGAGATTGAAAAGCTATCGTTCATGACCTTTGCTACTGTCAGACTGATGCCGTCTATGGCTATGGATCCTTTTTCTACTATATATCTCATAACTCCCGGAGCTGCCTTCACAGTATACCAGATTGCATTATCATCTCTGGTGATGTCTGTGATGATTCCGACTCCGTCCACATGGCCGGCTACGATATGTCCTCCGAATCTCCCATCTGCTTTCATAGCTCTTTCCAGGTTTACTCTGCTTCCGCTTTTTAAATAAGCCAGGGATGACCGGTTAAGTGTTTCGTGCATGACGTCTGCAGTAAATCCGTGATTATCAAAGCCTGTAACCGTCAGACATACTCCATTTACTGCTATGCTGTCTCCCAGCTTCACGTCATCCATAATATAAGAGGCTTTTACTGTAAGCTCTGCTGAATTCCGGCCCTTTTTTATTCTTTCTACTACACCTGTCTCTTCCACAATTCCTGTGAACACTCTATTTCGCCTCCTTATCAACTTCCCCCTCGATGAGAAAGTCATCTCCCAGCCGTATTATGGTGCTGTTGATTATTTTTACTGATTCTGCCGGTGAAGGAAAGCCCTGGCCTTCAACCGGTGTTTTTGCTGATGAACCCCCAAATACCTTTGATGCTATATATGTCTGTACCTTCTGTACAATGCCGCTTTCAACAGCCGACCAGTTAAGAGTCCCCCCTCCTTCCAGGAGAATGCTGTCTATTTTTTCGCTTCCCAACCTTTTCATAAGCTCCGTGAGGTCAACTCTGCCGTTCTTTTGGCCTACGGTCAATATTCGGCACCCTGCCTTGACATAGGGTTGGTGAGCTGTTTCATCACAGCAGCAGGTAGCTAGTATTGTGGAAATTTCTCCTGCAGTTTTTACAATCTGTGAAGTAAGCGGTGTACGCAGCTGTGAATCGCATATTATCCGCACCGGATTTTTGCCTCCCGACATGCGGCATGTAAGTAAAGGATCATCTGCCAGTACAGTCCCTACGCCTACCATTATTCCACTGTTTATATGACGCTGCAGCTGCACATGTTCCCTGGCTTTCTCGCCGGTAACCCATTTTGATTCTCCTGTATAGGCGGCAATTTTTCCGTCCAGTGTCATGGCATATTTCATGGTCACATAAGGTGTTCCCGTCTGTATATAGTGGAAAAACACCTTATTTATTTTTTCGCACTCATCCCTGAGGAGATCG
>JALFXR010000100.1 GCA_022787405.1 Bacillota bacterium | reverse complement strand
GCCTTTTACGTTCACTCTCTCAATCCCAATTCCCAGTGTGTCCGCAATATTCTTTCTCATTGCGGGTATATATGCAGCGATTTTAGGTTTCTGTGCTATTACCGTAATATCAGTATTTCCAACAGTATAGCCAGCATCGCTTATTAACGATTTTACTTTTTCCAGAAGTCTGATGCTGGAAATTCCTCTGTATTTCTCGTCAGTGTCAGGAAAATGCTTTCCTATATCTCCAAGTGCGGCTGCACCCAGCAAAGCATCCATTAAAGCATGGAGAAGCACATCAGCATCGGAATGCCCCAGAAGTCCTCTTTCAAAAGGTATTTCCACTCCTCCGAGGACCAGCTTCCTTCCTTCCGTGAGCTGATGAACGTCATAACCTGAGCCTATTCTTATATCTCCCGTTTCCATCCTGGGCAGGTCCTCCCTTGTCGTTATCTTTATGTTTGCATAGTCGCCTTCTGCGATAGCCACGCCTGCCCCAAGTCTCTCAGCCAGAACCCCATCGTCAGTCCCGATAAATCCATCCTCCTCAGCCTTGATATAAGCTCTTCTGATCAGTTCCGTATCAAAGCCCTGAGGTGTCTGCACGCAAAAAAGGCTGCTCCGTTCCAGAGTCACCGATGATGTACACTTCACATTCTCCGTCTGCCTCACTGTGTCCTTTACAGGCACACAGGGAACACAGGCCCCTTGATTATATGCTCCTTCGATTACCCTGTCAATAACCTGAGCAGTAACAAAAGGTCTCGCACCATCGTGAATCAGAACCAGCCCTTCATCCGTCCTGTCAAGACAGGCTCTCACCGAGTCCTGACGCTGCTCTCCACCGATTACAACTGCGTTCATCTTGTCAAATCTTTCGCAGATCCGGCTGCACAGCTCCACATATTCCTCTGAAGATGCAACTATTAAGGCATCCACCATGGGATGACTCTGAAAAGGTTCTATTGCCATTTCCAGAACCGTTCGGTTTTCTATTTTCAAAAACTGCTTAGGCAGATCGCCGCCAAAGCGTGTACCACGCCCGGCGGCAACTATAACTGCCGTTACTTTCTTTCCTCTATACACTGACGTTTACCTACTTTATCTTACCGAAAATCATTCTGCCGGCTGCAGTCTGCAACACGCTTGTGACATTGATATCAACAGTCTGTCCTATCTGCTTGCGTCCGTCTTCCACTACAATCATAGTACCGTCATCCAGATAGCCGATAGCCTGACTGTGATCCTTACCCTGTTTAATCAGGGCCACCGTCATGGTTTCCCCTGGTATTACCATAGGCTTAAGCGCATTGGCAAGTTCGTTGATATTAAGTACCGGTACACCTTTGATTACAGCAACCTTGTTAAGGTTGAAGTCGTTTGTAACCACTTTGCCTTTCATTATCTGGGCCAGCTTCAGCAGCTTTACATCCACTTCCGGGATTTCCTTAAGAGCCTTTTCTGAATCGGTATTATAAATCTCAATGCCGTATTCCGTCTGTATCTTGTTGAGAATATCAAGTCCGCGACGCCCTCTGTTTCTCTTTAGTCCATCTGATGAATCAGCTATGTGGCGAAGTTCCACAAGCACAAATTCCGGAATTACTACAGGGCCTTCCAGAAATCCTGTCTTCATTATCTCCAGAATTCTGCCATCGATTATTACGCTGGTATCCAGAATCTTAGGTACACGCTGTGATTTTTTGTCCCTGGCATTGTAGCCGTAGCTGTTTTCTTCAGCGGTAGCCTTTGTCTGCTGTGCACGCTTGTTTGATGCATACAAAGCAAGCAGTTCTGCGCCTTTTTTACTTCCGATTACAGAACCCAGGAAAGCCATTGCGGCATAAAGAAGTACAGTCACAGTCAGGTAAAGAGATTTCTGAGTGATTACATCCTGATATATTTGAGTGAGCAGATACGCAATAATCAGTCCCAGAATCAGTCCGACAGTGCCGCCAACCAGAGCATTGGGAGAAATCCCCCGCAGGTCATTTTCGATGTTGTCCGCAACTTTTCTGCTTTTACGCGTAAGTGCCGGAGCTATCTGGTAAAAAAATACTCCAAAAATAAAGACGAAAAATATGCCGATCCATAGCTGCTCACTTTCTGAAATTCCTCCATCAGCTACCGGACCGCCTGCTTTTTCAAGCATATAACGTGAGAGCTCGAAAGCCTCATATCCGATAAGTCCGCCCAATACGGTAAAAAAGCCTCTAAAAAGTCTTCTGAACATTTTTTCTTCCTCCTTCCTTTCATATTTCACAGATATTCCGGGGCGTGCCCTCAAAGCTCAAATATTCAGCAGAGCCCCACGGCCTCTTTGATAATCTTTTTTGCCTCGGCAGAGGTGATGTCCATGGCCAGCATCATTTCGCTCACCAGAATCTGTTGTGCATTTGCCAGAAGCTTCCTCTCCCCCGATGAAAGGCTTCTCCGCCTGTCCATACGCATGAGATTGCGCACTACCTCTGCTACCTTCATGATATCACCGCTTTTAAGCATCTCCATGTTGTCTCGATAGCGTCTGTTCCAGTTACTGTCCATCTCTGAGCTTTCCGCTTTAAGCAGTTCAACTGCATCAGAAACAACCGCCATGTCAGCAACCGGTCTTATTCCTACTGATGTTTCTGAATCAACAGGAATCATCACGTTAATTTCACTGCAAGGCAGTTTGAAGATGTAGTATTTTTTCTTTTCGCCGAGAATTTTCATTTCCTCAACACCGCAGATAAAGCCTGCGCCGTGCATTGGATAAACAATTTTATCTCCTGCGGAAAACACGATACAGTACCTCCATTTTATATCTGTACCCATAGTATAAAAGAATTTATGGGCTGATGTCAAGAATAGCAGCAAAATTTATTATGTTATCACATACTTTTCACACTGTCAATACATACTTAATTGAAAATTAAGACACCGGCATGGTCAAAAATATTGACAATACATTTTGATACCCCTATAATTAAGCCAAATAAATAATTCTAAAGTAGAGGTACTATTATGTGTAAAACAGGTAAAAGATTTTTTTCTATACTAACCGCTATGGCCTTGATTATCACTGTGTCGGTTACTCCGATGCCTGCATATGCGGCAGCCAATGCTTCCGGCTACAGTTCTGCCAAAGCTCTCGAATACGCTGCAGCACACTGCAACGACGGAGGAGACGACTGCGTTGTATTTGCCAGAGCCTGCGTCGAAGCAGGAGGTATTCCTAAAGACAAGGACAGGAACTACGGATATACACCTGAACAATATAAGGACTATCTTGTGGACAACGGTTTTGCCGTTATAAACGAGTTGACATGTGACTACTACTACTCGGATTATCAGGGTATCAGGCTTGCCGACAACGAAGGCAAGGTTGCACCCGGAGATATCATTTTATATCACTGCAATAACAAGGACTGCACCAAGCAGGACTTTCACATGTCCATAGTAAAAGGTGCCGACGGCGATTACAAGGGTAAATATGTGGGCTGGATAACCTGTTATGCGCACAACGTAGCTCAGGACAACAAGGTTGTCTGCAAGGTCAGACACAAAAAGTGCGGAGCGGAAAAAAACACCATCACCCTGTATGCTATTCACTTTAAATCCACAGAAAACGGTTACACCTATGAGGAACCTGAGAAGGTGGAGGTCTCTGCACCGGTCCTTAAAGCATCCAAGTCCGGTACAACGTCAATCAAGCTTTCCTGGAGCAAAGTGACAGGAGCTGACGGGTATCGTATTTACAGATCCACATCTAAAACCGGTACCTATAAAGCAATAAAAACAATCACCAACGGCAGTACAACCGTGTATACCAATAAAAAGCTCTCAAAGGGAAAGAGATACTATTATAAAGTAAAAGCTTATGTGTCTAATGACGGAAAAAAGACATACAGTTCATATAGCGGATACAAGTCAGTAAAACTGTAAAAGCCGTCAATATAATAAAACAGGAGGCTCACCATGTACAAAATTTTAGTTGTAGACGACGAACCCAAGATTCGCGAAGTAATCAGAGAGTATGCCGAATTCAGCGGTTTTGAGGTAACCGAAGCCGAAGACGGAATGAGCGCCGTAGGTCTCTGCAAGCTCAACGATTACAATCTTATTGTTATGGATATTATGATGCCGAAGCTGGACGGTTTTTCGGCATGTAAAGAAATCAAGAAGTTTAAGGATATTCCTACAATCATGCTTTCAGCAAGAGGTGAGGAATATGATAAACTCTTCGGTTTTGAACTTGGTATCGACGATTATGTCGTAAAGCCTTTCAGTCCGAAGGAACTTATCGCCAGAATCAACGCAGTCCTTTCAAGGCGCAAAGGTTCAGCTGTACCAACACAGCAGACCCTTAAATTCGGAGGGCTTGAAATCAACATTGCCGCCAGAACAGTTACCGTGGACGGCAAAAAGGTTGAGCTTACTCCTAAGGAATATGACCTTCTGTTTTATCTGGTCGAAAACAAGAACATTGCTCTGTCAAGAGACAAGCTTCTCTCGGATATATGGGGCTATGACTTCTTCGGCGATGACAGAACTATAGACACACACATCAAAAATCTCCGGAACAATTTAGGGCCTTACAGGGATTATATTGTAACGCTCAGAGGGGTGGGCTACAAATTTGAGTACGAAGGTTAAATTTGACCCTAACAGCATAAAGTTCAGACTGTGGCTCTATTTCCTGTCCCTGGTAATCGGTATAGTGGTTCTCATATGGGTTCTTCAGATTTTTCTTCTCAATAACGGGTATGAGGAAATGAAAATAAAAGAAGTGGACAGAATCGCCTCATCCATATACCACTCATATGTCAGAAACGATGATAATCTGACTCAGAGCATTCAGGAGCTTTCTGTAAGCAATGACTTCTATGTTATGATGGAGTCAGGCGGCACGCTGCTTCTGTTTACTCCGGAGCAGGAGAACATCATCCCCGTATACAGATATCAGAATCAGATCCCTAAACTGAAAAAAATGCTTCAGAACAGCAAGGCTGCATCTGCACCCGTTTCCTTCAGATTCAGTACGACTTTTGAAAAATACAACACTCTGGCTTATAGCCGGTATCTGGATCGTACGCCGGGGAAAGAGGTTATATTATATATTTTCTCACCTCTGTATCCTGTAACCTCTACGGTAAATATACTGAAGACTCAGCTCCTTGGCGTGACTACCATAATACTTATTCTGGCGTTTTTCCTTATAACATACTTCGCATCCAGGATTTCGCGGCCTATCAAGAGTATTACCAATACAGCCAAACGCATGGGTAAAGGTGACTATAACGTAAAATTCGAGGGAAATTCGTATTCGGAAATAAATAATCTGGCGGATACCCTCAATACTGCAGCTTACGAGCTGGGCATGGCAGATACGCGCCAGAGAGATCTTATAGCCAATGTGTCCCATGATCTCAAAACACCGCTAACCATGATCCGCTCATATGCCGAAATGATACGTGACCTTTCGGGGGATAATCCGGAGAAACGTAATGCGCACCTGCAGGTCATCATCGACGAAACTGAAAGAATGAATCAGCTGGTCAGTGATATGGCCTCCGTATCAGCAATGCGTACCAACAAAGTGGTTCTGGACAAAGAGATTTTTGACCTGTCGTCAGTTGCCGCCTCCATACTGGCATCATATCAGCTTCTGCAGGAGCAGGAAGGATATGACTTTATTTTCAGCGCCCCTAAAGACTGCCTGGTTTATGCAGACAAAAATAGAATAGAACAGGTTATTTCCAATCTTACAGGGAACGCAATAAAGTACTGCGGCGAAGACAAGGTCGTAATAGTCAATATAAAACGAGCAGGTAAGAAATGGCGTCTTGAAGTATCCGACCACGGTCCGGGTATCAAGGCGGAGGAACTGCCCCATGTCTGGGACAGATACTACAAGACCAGTACCAACTATGTGCGGCCTACAAAGGGCACTGGTCTGGGCCTGGCCATAGTAAAAGAAATACTTACTCTCCATCGCTGCAATTACGGTGTAGACAGCAAGGTAGACAAAGGTTCCACCTTCTGGTTCGAACTGGACGCAGTAAAGAGAGAAAAGGAAAAAGCTCCCGTAAAGCCTAAGGAAAGCCTGCCGGATAGGCCTAAACAAATTTAATGTAACTCAGATTCAGGAGGTAAACGCAGCAAATGCCTCCTGAATATTTTTTACTCCTAAAACGCGGCATCTTCCAACCTGTATGCCGATTTTTTCGGCGTTTCTCACAGGCATAATGACCTGCTCATACCCGAGACGTGCTGCCTCTTTTACAATTTTATCCGTATTCTGTACAGCCCGAAGTTCTCCTGTAAGCCCCACTTCGCCTACAGCAAGAGTCCTCTTCTTAGGTACAGCTCTCTTGTATGACGAATACACTGCAAGAGCCACAGCAAGATCCGTCCCTGTGCCGTCAGGTCTGATTCCTCCAACCACATTGACGTATACATCCTGATTTATAAGCTGCAGGCCTACCAGCTTCTCCATTACGGCCAGTATCATGCTGAGTCGCTGATTGTCTATGCCCACAGATGTTCTCCTTGCGAAACCCACATTGGCAGGTGAAACCAGCGCCTGTATTTCAAACATTACAGGCCTGCTTCCCTCATATATGGCGGCGGTCACCGACCCTTCGCTCATTTCCTCATTGCGCTCAAGGAAAGTGGCAGATATATCTCTTACCTCCTTAAGGCCCTCCGATTCCATTCTGAAAGCACCTATTTCGCTTGTAGTTCCGAAACGATTCTTGTATGATCTCAGTACTCTCAGCTCCTGATCACGCTCTCCAGTAAAATTAAGCACACAATCCACAAGGTGTTCTACAGTCTTAGGTCCTGCCAGATCTCCGCTTTTAGTCACATGAGCAACGATAAACACTGGTATGTCCCCCGTCTTGGCTAGTTTCATCAGTATGTTGCCGCACATCCTCACCTGTGACACGCTGCCCGGCGCCGAATCAAGCTGACTGCTGTAAAGTGTCTGTATAGAATCTATTATAAGGAAAGCAGGTTTGAGGTTCTCGCATGCCGCTTCCACATTTTCCAGATTGGTCTCGGAAAGTACATAAAGACTTTCCGGTATACTGCTGCACACTCTGTCAGCCCTCAGCTTTATCTGCTCTTCGCTCTCTTCTCCGGAAACATAAAGCACAGTTCTTCCTGCCGCGGCAATATTGGCTGCTGTCTGAATTATAATCGTGGATTTACCTATACCGGGTTCGCCGGAAATAAGCACTAAGGAACCTCTGACCATACCGCCTCCAAGCACACGGTTGAGCTCACCTATTCCTGTATCGATTCTGTCATAGTCAGCCGTCCCCACTTTTTTAAGCGGCTCAGGCCGTCCGCATCCGTGGCGGGCTGCCCCTGTAACAGCACTCCCCCTGGACAGCGGGTTGGTGTCCGGTGGAAGAATCCTTTCCTCCACGAATGAATTCCATGCACCGCAAATGCACTGCCCCATCCACTGCGGGCTCTCATAGCCACACTCCTGACACACAAATATGGTCTTTCCTTTCTTTGCCATCTCTTCCTCCCGAACACAAGTTCTTTTTCTATATAATACACTAAAATCAGCCCGTTGTCCAGCTTTTTCGCCATGTAAAAAGACAGGCAAAACCAGAACGTAGTTCATGCTTTACCTGTCTTAAACTCATAATCTATAACGAAAGT
>JALFXR010000092.1 GCA_022787405.1 Bacillota bacterium | reverse complement strand
GTATATGAGATTAAGTACTACAAGCATAGTGACGGCAGCAAAGTTCTGGACAGAACCTGGAGGGTTGTGACAGACAGCAAAGGCCGGGCACATCTTTCAAACGAGTATCTCGATGGCTCTTTTGCAAGCAGCGAGTTTTATCTGAACTCTGCCGGAAAACCGTGTCTGCCTCTTGGAACCGTAACTATACAGGAAGTAAAGGCTCCTGAAGGATATCTTCTGAATAACAAGATTTATACAGATGAAATCAATGAAGAAAGCGAAACCGTTGAGACGGTAAAAACCTTTAATGCTCCTGCTATAGGCACAAATGATGAGGTGGCTGAGCAGGTGAAGAGAGGGGATATTCAGCTTGTAAAGGTTAAGGATGGAACCATGACCAGGCTTCCAAACATCAGCTTTAAGATAACTTCAAAGACTACAGGTGAAAGTCACATTATCTGCACTGACGAAAACGGAATGATTGACTCGTCAGCAAGCTTCAATTCCCATAAGAATGACACCAATGGAGGGACAGCAGAAAGCGGTCTATGGTTTGGAGAAATCGATGCGATAGATGATGAAAAAGGCGCACTGATTTATGACTACTACACTATCAGTGAGCTCAGAAGTGACGGAAACAAAGGTCTGAAGCTGGCAGAGGATATTGAATTCAGAGTGTACAGAGATAACGCTGTAATAAACCTTGGAACAATAACCGATGATGTTATTGAAATAGGAACGACGGCTGTTGATAGTGATACGAAGAATCACATTTCTCTTGCAGATAACAAGGTGACTATCATCGACACTGTAAAGTATAAGAACTTTTTCCCGGGAAAAGCGTATAAGCTTTGCGGAACTCTCATGGATAAAGAAACAGGAGAGCCAATAAAGGTCAATGGTAAGAATGTAACTTCTGAAAAGGAATTCACGCCTAATACTGAAAACGGAACTGTTGACATCGAATTCACTTTTGATGCTACAGCACTTGCAGGAACAGATGTAGTTGTCTTTGAAAAGGTCTTTGACGTAGCGACTAAAACAGAAATCTGCAGTCACGAGGATATTAATGATGAAGGTCAGACAATATCGATTCCTAAGATAGGCACAAAGGCAACTGACGGCGATGAAAAGACCAATGTAATTAAGGCTGAAAAGGAACAGAAAATCGTTGATACAGTAGCTTATGAAAATCTGCTGCCGGGCATGGAATACGAACTTACAACATGGCTCACTAAGGATGGAAAGAAGATCTGGGGAACCGAGGTTTCAAAGAAGTTCACACCAAATACAGCAGATGGAGAGGTAAAGGCTACTCTTTCATTCGATGCTACTAAGTATGGCGGAGAAAACATTACTGTTTTCGAGGAGATTAGTCTTAAGCATAAGCTAGTAGCAGAGCATAAGGATAAGGATGACAAAGACCAGACCCTTACAGTAGAAAAAGCGCTTGAAAATCCTAATACCCCTAAGACAGGAGATAACAACCATATGATGATATGGCTTGCTCTTGCAGTAATAGCTGCAGTTCTTGGTTCAGGTCTTATGGTCTGCGAACTTAAGAAAAAGAAAGGTAACACTAAAAGTAAATAGAGATAAAACAGGGAGCTTCGGCTCCCGTTTTTATTAGGAAGGAGAAATACGGTGAATTGTAATACGCAGGTAGCAATGCTGGCAGGAACAAATGCAGGAATAGTTGCAGAAACTTTAAGAAATCTTATGGAAGCTGAAGAGGAGGTGGTGGTTAAATTCGGAAAGACATGGTGCAGATGTTCTATGAAGACAATTACCGTATTCTGTCCTTTTCTTTCTATAGATCAGGCTTCCTATGCAATAAAAGCACTTAAGAGATGCGGCATTATATGCTGCATGAAAATGGAGGCGAAGAAGTTTGACCATACAAACTGGTTTGCCTTTACGGAATATGGAATGAGAATCATGAAACGGGGTGATAAGGTTGGACAGAAAAATGAAACTGAAAGTAATCAACAAGCTCCTTGATGCAGGGTTTGATGATGAAAAGAAGGTTATGGCCTTTGGGATGCGTGACATGCTTATCTGTGAAATCAAGGGTGAAGAAATCGGCGTGGTGCTGGAGCTTCAGGACGCAACCAAAAGCCATAAAGTAATTTCATTTCTGGCAGACAGAAAGGAGGAACTTGAGCAAAAGCCGGAAAAAGAAGAAGCGGCTTCTGAGGCTGCAGAGGAAAAAGAAGATACTGTAACAGAGAATTATACGTTTGGAGGTTATTATGAGGAACGGTAACGAAATATCATTTGAGATTGTGAAAAGGATTGGTATCATTGAAAGACGCCCTTCCGGATGGAACAAAGAAGTAAATCTTGTATCATGGAACGGAGGACCTGCTAAATATGATATCCGTGAATGGTCAGATGATCACGAGCATATGTCAAGAGGCATTACTCTGACAGAACAGGAGCTTGCACGAGTTATGAACCATGTGCTTGAAAAGACTCCTGAAATGAGACGCATTATGGAAAATGAGAAATACAAAATGCAGAAGGATATTGAACGATAAACAAAACTTATGTGGGTGAAATATAACACCCACAGATACATATAAAAACAAAACCACTAAGAAACTAGATAAACAATTTCTGGTTATTTTCTATGATAGAGAGTTTATGATATAGGTTGAAATTGTATATGATTATACCTTTTAGGGTATAATATAGGTAATAAAATAACAAATTGCACCCGATAGGGTACAAAAATGGAATTAATGCTTGCAATTATACCCGATAGGGTGTAACATGAGTGTATGAATAAGATAGCAACATATGTAAAAGCGGAAAGAAAAAAAGCGGGGCTTACTCAAGAAGAATTCGCAGTGCGTTCGGGACTTGGTTTGCGCTTTGTCAGGGAATTAGAGCAGGGTAAGGAGACTGTTCGTCTTGATAAGGTAAATCAGGCACTTGCTATGTTTGGAAAAGAGGCAGTTCCAGGGAGAATAGAGGAGGATTAATCCATGACAGGGGAATATAGGAA
>JALFXR010000088.1 GCA_022787405.1 Bacillota bacterium | reverse complement strand
ATACTTCTGGATGTAATGCTTCCGGCCCTTAACGGGCTGGAGGTTTTGCGCCGTTTAAGGAAAGAAAGCTCAGTGCCGGTTATTATGCTTACTGCAAGGGACGCGGTGATGGACAAGGTTTCGGGACTTGATGCCGGGGCTGATGACTACATAACCAAGCCTTTTGCCATCGAGGAGCTTCTTGCCAGAGTCCGCGTAGCTCTGAAAAAACACACTGACCATGTGCAGCAGACACATCGCCTTACTGTCTGCGGTGTTACCATGGACACAGATCGCCACGAGGTGACCTGCGGCGGAGCAGCCGAATGCAAAGGTAACCACAGGCGACAAGGAACTGCAGAGCCTGGAAATCGCTATAAACAACCTGCTGGAGCGTATACGTGAAAGCCATCGTCAGCAGGAGCGTTTTGTTTCTGATGCTTCTCATGAACTGAGGACACCTATAGCCGTAATACAAGGCTATGTTAACATGCTTGACCGCTGGGGCAAGGACGATGAACAGGTGCTCAAGGAATCCATAGAAGCTCTTAAGAACGAATCGGAACATATGAAAAATCTGGTGGAGAAGCTGCTTTTCCTGGCGCGGGGAGACAGCGGCAGAAATACTCTGCACATTGAGGATGTGAATCTTACTGAGATGGTTTCCGATGTCATGGAGGAATCAGCCATGATAGATTCGAAGCATATATACAAGATGGAGGGGGCTGACTCGGAGATAAAGACTCAGGGGGATTCGGCAATGCTCAAGCAGGCCCTCAGAATTTTCGTGCAGAACGCCGCCAAGTATTCAAAGGATGGTGATACCATCACCCTGAGAGCAGGAATGACAGGGGGTGCACCGTTTTATTCGGTTCAGGATGAAGGTGTCGGAATAGCTTCTTCAGAGGTGGTCCATGTTTTTGAAAGATTCTACCGCTCAGACAGTGCGAGAAACAGCTTAGAAGGGGGCACAGGGCTGGGCCTTTCCATAGCCAAGTGGATAGTGGACGCTCACGGCGGCGTAATTGAAATACTCAGCCGCCCGGAATTCGGAAGCAGGATAACGGTGAAACTTCCTGCACAGAATCAGCAGAAGCATATGTAATAAAATGGTGGAATTTGAACGATTTAGTTTACATGTGTGTATTTATCTGATATAATGAGCGTGACAATTTCTGATAAGTGTTTTATTTAGAAATTTTTCTCCGACCTTGAGGAATCATAATTGCAGGGATAATTCATAGGTTTAATTTCCATGAGTTCAGCTAAGAAGGTGAAATTTTTTCCGCTATCGTTGCAATCTGATTTATGGAATCAGGGAGAAAGGAGTAATAATTATGAAAAAAGGTGTATCCGGGAAAACACATGCAAAACATCAGCTAGATGATTATGCTAATCAGAAAAACCCAAACAACAAAGCATATAAGGCTAATCATGTCAATGATTTAAAACATCCAAAACAAAATAGTAACAAAAAACATTGTCAATTTAATAATGTTGCAGATTTAGAGTGGTTTTGTTATGGATGGATTGATGACTAATAAGAGAAAGCCGAGAATTTGAAAAAGTCTATAGTTAGTGGAGGGTAAGATGAAAAGGTATTTTGTTGTTACAATGTGCATGTTGTCTCTAGTGGTGTTATGTTGCGCTTGTGGAAACAATGATAACAAGTATAATTACATTGAACTTGGTAATGATGTGTATAATATGTCGGAAGCTGATTATAAAGGAGCATGTGAGTCAGTTGCTTATAATGACTTCCGAAATGAAGTTATATACAGTGAAGAGCATAAAAAGATTCAATGTACCGGAGAGGTTGTGCAAATATGCAATGAACAAACTAGTGATTCAGAATATTATTCTGAATATAGGGTTAACATCACAAAAGTGGATTATGGTTATGGGGGTACATCATATGTTGATGATATCTATGTATACTATATGTTAGAAAAGAATCCAAAATTATTAGAGGGTGACATTGTAACATTATATGGAGAAATGACTGAATCTGTTACATATACAACTGTTAACAACGCAAATAGAACCATTCCGGCTATGGTTGCAGTGTATGTGGATATAAACGAATAATTATTGAGCAAGGAGAGGGCGATGTTTGTCGCCTTCTCTTTTCACATTATATATATGAGGTGCAAAATAGGACATGCACATTGCTTCAATGATCACAGTATGACGGATAGTGATGGAAAGCCTTTGGTCTTTGCTTATAGCTTAGAATATTTTGATAGATACATGAAGGGGCATCCTGATTTTCTTTTGCATGTATCTAGCGAAGATAAAATATATGGCAATCAAATTCATGATAGCTTCGACGAATATCCTGATGAAGAGTTGGATTGATGGTATTGCCATGAATGTGTCTGCCTAGCAGTGTCTTATTCACACTATAGAACTGATTATGAGCCAATGAAAGCCATTTCAGATGTTTTATGGGAAGAAATAAAGGATTGGAATGATTATTAAGCATGTAGGTATAATGATTTTTTGAAGTTTCAAGATTTCAATGAAGGTAAAAGTCCATTGGAGGCACTTAAGAAATTCTCATTTAAGCTAAGATATAAAGTTTCTGACGATGTAGAATATATCTATGGCTATGATGACAATAAGAAGATTGTCATTGGATTTCATAAAGTAAGATTATTTGATTTTGGTACATTACGAGAATGATAATTGAATAAAATGGCATGAAGGTTAAACAACAAAACATAAAAGAAAAAAAGGCTCGGGACATTACAGGGCAATGATATTGCAGTCTTATATGAACATTAACTTGTCTCACTCTACAAGGGTGTAGATTTCCCAAATTATAGGGAAGCTAGACGAGAATATGAGAGAAGGAAAGGTAAAAGAAATTCTCGAAAATATTCAAACCTGCGAAACGTAAGAAGAATTCATAGAAAAACTGAAATTAGGCAAGAGGTAGAAATAATATATGAAAAATGGTATATGTTGTTCCGGCAGAAGTCATCCGAATAAAATTGATTTTACATCTTGAAACACGCGGACTGTAAATGTATAATAAATGTGTATGGAAGAATCCAATGCAGAAAGGAAGTATGCTATATGTTTTACGAAATGACCATAGCAGGATTAAAGAGACAGTTGCCTTTATGCAAGGTTGCAGATGATTTATACATTGGGGCATTTATAATGTTCAGCGATGTGGAAATTACCAAGGCCTGCGCCACTGAGCTTCTTAAGAAGGCACCTGAATTTGACATAATGATTACAGCAGAGTCCAAGGGAATTCCGCTTCTTTACGAGATGGCCCGACAGGCAGGAGTCAACGATTACGTTGTAGCCAGAAAGGGACCGAAGGTTTACATGGACAATATCATCACCACCGAGGTTGACTCAATAACCACAGCACACATTCAGACACTGTGCATCGGTCAGAAGGAAATCGACCTTATGAAGGGAAAGAGAGTGCTCATCGTTGATGATGTAATCAGCACGGGTGAATCTCTTAAGTCCATTGAACTTCTGGTAAACAAGGCAGGCGGAAATATTGTAGGCAGAATGGCGGTTCTGGCAGAAGGCGGAGCTGCTGACAGAGACGACATTATCTTCCTCGAAAAGCTTCCGGTATTCAATGCAGACGGAACGATTAAGTAGTAAGTGGAACAGACAAAACGGGCACTTTGCGGAGTTCGACGAGCTTGAGCAAAATGCCCTTTTTAGTGTAAAATGCAGTGGTGTATACAACAGAGACTTTTGGATTAAATGGAAAAAGAAGTAAAAATAGATAAGAACATAGGAAAAATGAAGACGGGAGCTGCCTTGCTCCTGCTGGCGCTGTGTATCGGCATGTGTGTCATATTGATAAAAGCTTATCGTGAAGGAAAGTTTGATTCTGCAGAAACCATGCAGGAATATATAGCCGGATTCGGAATAATGGCACCTGTTATGCTTACAGCAATTCAGGCTGCTCAGGTAGTTCTGCCTGTGCTGCCCGGTTTTCTGGGATGTGCGGTTGGAGCTGTGATGTTTGGATGCTGGGGCGGATTCTGGTGTAACTATATAGGAATATCTGCAGGTTCGATTATGGCTTTTTGGCTGGCGCGGCAATTTGGACAGGAATTGGTGTCAGGGCTTTTTCGAGGAAAAAGATATGAGAAGTGGACAGCTTGGGCGGCAAGGAGCGGCTCTTACACGGCAATGCTCTTTGCGGGAATGGTACTGCCCCTTTTTCCAGATGATTATTTCTGCTATCTTACGGGTTTGTCGGATATGACCCCTAAAAAATTTGCGACGATAGTAGTACTGGGTAAGCCGTGGTGCATTTTGGCATACAGCATTATATTTTCAGCAGCTGTATCTTAGAAACAGAAGTGGGAGAGAAGAAAAGATGGAAGAAAGAAAAAGACTGAACGGGTACTATAACTACACTGTGGTGCTTACATATTTAGGAATGGTGTCAGGGTTCGCAGGTATTATTTTTGCCATAGGTGCAAGGATTAAATTATCAGTAATGTGTTTGATGGTTGCAGGTTTATGCGATATGTTCGATGGGACCGTGGCCGCTACAAAGCAGAGAGACGAAAAGGAAAAGAAATTCGGAATACAGATAGACTCTCTCAGTGACCTTGTATGCTTCGGTGTTTTGCCGGCATTGATTACATACACCATGACTGATAACAGCATATGGGCAGCTGTATGTGGCGGATTTTATGTGCTTTGTGCCCTCATCAGGCTGGCATATTTTAATGTGTGCGAAGAGGAAAGACAGAATACAGAGTCGCACAGCCGCCGGTATTATGCAGGACTTCCTGTTACATCTGCGGCGCTTATTATTCCACTGGTGGCTATCATCATAGAATACATAAATGTGCAGACCATCCTTTTTCCTTTATTAGTACTGATAGCTATGGCGGTGGCCTTTATATCTACTTTTAAAGTAAAGAAGCCTCATACTGCAGGCAAAATCGCTGTCGGAGCGGCCGGACTGGTTCTGTTTGTAATATTGCTGTTAATATAGCGGCATCCGATACGAGACGGGAGAAAATATGAATAAAGAAAAAGAGACCCTTTCCTTGAGATTCTTATACAAGACTCCACCCGGCAGACTGATTCTGAAGGCACTGGTGCGGCCGGGGTTTTCAAAGGCCGCAGGAAGATTTCTGAGTTCGCCTATTTCCAGGCACATAGTGCCCGTATATAAGAAACTCAATGATATAGATACAGGAGATTGTGTACTGCAGAAATACGATTCTTTTAATGAGTTCTTTTACAGAAAGAGAAAAGAAGAGCACTTTGATGAAGAACCTGCAGGGTTAATAAGCCCCTGCGACGGGCTTCTCAGTGTCTATCCTATAGATGAGGAAAATACTTATAGAATAAAGAATGTAGAGTATAATCTGGGACAGCTACTGAGGGACGAAGAACTAGCACAGAGCTTCTCGGGCGGGTTATGCCTGATTTTCAGACTGACACCTAAGCATTACCACAGATATTGTTTTGCTGCCGACGGGGAAATTGCAGACCGCAGGAGAATAGAGGGTGTGCTGCATTGCGTCCGTCCCATAGCATATACAAACCGGCCTGTGTTCATAGAGAACAGCAGAGAGTATGTGGAAATCGACACCAAGACTTTCGGAAAAATAATACAGATGGAGGTGGGAGCCCTTATGGTGGGGAAAATCCACAACCATGAGAATGTTTTTCAGGCGGTGAAAGGTCAGGAAAAAGGCTGCTTTGAGTTCGGCGGCTCGACCATAATAGTCATTACTCAAAAGGACTGCCTTGATGTTCCGGGAGAATATCTTGAAAAAACAAAGCTCGGTCTTGAAACCGATGTCCGGAAAGGACAAATCGTAGGCCGAGGTCGATAAATGTTAAATCAGATTGAATCCGCGAAGTCTGTCGATAAGCACCGTGGCCAGCGCGATTTTAAGACCATCCCCAATCAGGAAAGGTACAACGCAGCCCATGAGTCCTTCTATAAGCCCTGAGCCTGTGAGGTGCATAAACCATACCATTCCGAGGGCATAACAGCAAAACAGGCCGGCTGCCAGGCTGATTATAACAAGAATAATGCGGCGGGTACCATCAAGGCCCGCTTTATATATTTTTTCCACCAGAATACCCACAACCAGTGCACATACCAGATAACCCACGATGAAGCCTCCTGTGGCACCAACCAGAACGGAAGGTCCTCCCCTGAAGCCTGCAAACACAGGCAGTCCGAAGCCTCCACATAGTACGTAGACGCATTCGGCAAGCAGACCGTACCTGGAGCCTAAAAGGCCGCCTGCCATAAACACAGCCAGGGTAGCCAGATTAATAGGAACAGGAGTAAAAGGCAGGGGTACGCTTATCCAAGAGCACACTGCGGTGAGAGCGGCAAAAAGAGCCGCCAGAATAAAGTATCTTAAATTTGTTTTAGTGTTAGTCACTTATCTTTCTTATGGTGATTTCACCTGTGGTCAGCGTTTCCATTTCACGGGAGCGCCTGCCTTCCAGGAATTCCACCACTAAACCTCCGTTTTCATCAATATCAATAGCGCGGGCCTTGATGCCCTCTTTTTCTTTTTCCGGTGAAAGGCCCATTGAACGGGCGATGGCCGGATTAAAGATTCTTATCTGCTCACCCAGAATAAATGAGCGTGTCTTGTATTCTCTAAGCAGGGCCGGTTTGTCGAAGTGTTCCATAGTCTCGAAGAACTCGTTGGCGATGGCAGCTGCAAGTTCATTCCTTGAAAAATCCCTAGGAGGGTTTTCCATAAAACCCACCGTTTCTGCAAGTTCTTCAGGTACAGAGGATTTAAAGCAGTTTATGCCTATACCAACAATTATCTTTTCGATGGTTCCCGTTTCAAAGTTCGACTCTGCCTCAGTAAGAATACCGCAAAGCTTTTTTTCGCCCAGATAAATATCGTTTACCCATTTGATTTTAGGACTAAGGCCTGATACCTTTTCTATGGACCTGCATACAACAACTGCTGCAGCTGCTGTGGTGAGCATTGCCCTGTCCAGTCCGAATTCCGGTTTAAATGCAAGGGTCATATAAAGGCCTGTTCCCGCCGGGGAGAAAAAACTCCTGCCCAGTCTGCCTCGGCCTCCCGTCTGTTCGTTTGCCACAATAATCTGAGGTATCGAACAGTCAGTTATCTGCTTGGCTACATTGTTGGTTGAGTCTACCTTTTCAAAAACCTGAATGCGACAAGGGTGCGTTATGTTTTCACGCATATAATCCTGGCTGAGGATATCGCTTGCACTTATGAGGCGATACCCTGTGCCGGGCATGCTTTCTATGTTATATCCCTGCTGTTTCAGCTTATTGGCGGCTTTCCAGACCGAGTTCCTGGAAATACCCAGAATGTCCGCCAGTTCCTGACCGGATACATAGCGGCCGCTGTTTTCGCTGAGAATCTGAAGGAGAGTAAGTTTTGTAGACATTTTGCGGCTCCTTTCGCAGTTTTTCGTCAGAATAAGTATAACTTCTCTTTTAAAGGCTGTCAACCGATATTTTTCGACAGGGTGACAGACAAAAATAAACTGCTAAAACTCTGGTCTTCACAGTCTTTTCACTTTAATTTCCAATCTATAAATGGTATAATGGTTCTGCTGTTATCAGAATATAAGTGTATTTTTCTTAAATGGAGGATATTTAATGGGAAAAATAATAGGTATTGCTGTGCTTGTAATTTTCTCAGCATACTTTTCGGCAACGGAAACTGCTTTTACATCTGTAAACAGAATCCGCATAAAAAATCTTGCCAATGATGGAGACAGGAAAGCCAAAGATGTGTTGGAACTCACAGAAAAGTTCGACAGCATGCTTTCTACCATACTGGTAGGAAACAATATAGTGAACATCGCGATGTCAGCTATTGCAACCGTTTTGTTTATGGAGCTTTATCCGGTGTACGGTGCAACCATTGCTACAGCAGTAATTACAGTGATTGTACTGATTTTCGGAGAAATTTCCCCAAAGAGCCTTGCCAAGGAAAACCCGGAAAAGTTTGCAATGTTCAGCGCCCCTTTTCTCAGATTCTTTATGGTGCTTCTGGCTCCTGTAAACTGGATTTTCGGATGGTGGAAAAAGCTTCTGGCCAAGCTGTTTAACGCTGACGGTGTCAACCCGATTACAGAGGACGAGCTTCTTACTATTGTGGAGGAGGCAGAGACAGAGGGAAGTATCGACACGGATCAGAGCGAGCTGATTCAGAATGCTATCGAGTTCAACGACCTGGAGGCATGGGACGTGCTTACTCCGAGAGTGGATATAAAGGCAATTGAAATCGATGAGACACAGGACGAAATTGCAGAACTTTTCCTGAGCACCGGTTTCTCCAGACTGCCGGTATATGAGGACGATCTTGATAACATAGTGGGAGTGCTGAACCAGAAGGATTTCCACAATTATATAAGAGGCACAGATACACCTGTGTCGGAATATGTCAAGCCGGTAATATTCGTGGCCGGATCCATGAAAATCTCACAGCTCCTCAAGAGGCTGCAGACTGTGAAGACACACATAGCTATTATAGTCGATGAGTACGGTGGCACGTCGGGTCTTGTGACCATGGAGGACATTATCGAAGAACTGGTAGGCGAAATTTATGACGAGCATGATGCTGCAGCACTGCAGGATATAGTGCAGCAGCAGGATGGCAGCTACAGAGTGCTTTGCGGAACCAACATAGACAAGATGTTTGACTACTTCGACGTGGAAGAAGAGATAGATGCAACTACGGTCAACGGCTGGGTTGTGCTACAGATTGACAAGCTTCCGAGCGTGGGCGACCACTTCGTGTACGAAGCTGACTGCAAACGTTTCGATGTAACCGTAACCAAGGCGGATCAGCGAAAAGCACTGGAAATCAATATGACAGTAACTGAACTTGAAGAAGAGGAATAGAAGAAAGGGGACAATGAAATATGGGTTTTATGGAAAAACTCTTTGGTGACATCAACACTAAGGAAGTGAAAAAAATTGAAAAAATAGCAGATCAGGTTATGGCGCTGGACGGTTCCATAGCAGCGCTGTCAGATGAGGAGCTCAGAGGCAAGACAGCTGAGTTCAAGGAAAGGCTGGCAGCAGGTGAGACTCTGGACGATATACTGGTTGAGGCTTTTGCTGTGTGCAGAGAGGCGGCGGCAAGAAGCGTAGGTATGAAGCATTTCAAGGTGCAGGTCATTGGCGGTATAGCTCTTCATCAGGGACGTATCTCCGAGATGAAGACAGGTGAAGGTAAGACTCTGGTTGCAACATTGCCGGCATACCTGAACGCCCTTGAGGGTAAAGGTGTACATATTGTAACAGTCAATGACTACCTGGCCAAGCGTGACGCCGAGTGGATGGGCAAGATATATACTTTCCTCGGGCTGACTGTAGGATGTGTTATCCACGGGATTTCCGACAAGGCCAGAAAGGCAGCATATCAGGCAGATATAACATACGGAACCAACAATGAATTCGGTTTCGACTACCTGAGAGACAACATGGTGATTTATCAGCGTCAGCTGACTCAGAGAGAGCTTAACTATGCCATCATCGACGAAGTGGACTCCATTCTCATCGATGAAGCCAGAACTCCGCTTATCATTTCCGGTCAGGGAGACGACTCCACAGATCTTTATCAGATTGCTGACAGATTCGTCAAGACTCTGAAGCCGGGTGAGGACTTCACCATCGAGGAAAAGGAAAAGAGAGTAGGCCTTACGGATTCGGGCGTCGCCAAGGCTGAGAAGTTCTTCAATATTGAAAACTTCGGCGATCCGGAAAACATGGAAATCAACCATCACGTTGTAGAAGCTCTTAAAGCCAGAGCCATCATGAAGCGTGATGTGGACTATATCGTAAAGGACGGAGAAATCGTAATCGTAGATGAATTCACGGGCCGTCTCATGTTCGGAAGAAGATACAGCAACGGTCTTCACCAGGCCATCGAGGCCAAGGAAGGCGTGCTGGTAAGGTCAGAGTCCAAGACTCTCGCAACCATCACCCTCCAGAACTATTTCAGAATGTATCAGAAGCTTGCCGGTATGACAGGTACAGCTAAGACCGAAGAAGAGGAATTCCGCGATATCTACAATATGGACGTAGTTGTGATTCCGACCAACAAGCCGGTAATCAGAGAAGACCTGGACGATGCCATCTTCGCCAAGGAAGAATACAAGTTCAAGGCTATCGCAGACAGAATCGCAGAGGCGCACGCTACAGGACAGCCTGTGCTGGTAGGTACTATTTCCATAGAAAACTCCGAAAGACTCAGCAGTCTGCTTAAAAAGAGAGGCATCAAGCACAACGTGCTCAACGCCAAGCAGCATGAAAAGGAAGCTGAGATCGTTGCAGAGGCAGGTCGTCTGGGAGCTGTAACCATAGCCACCAACATGGCCGGCCGTGGTACCGACATCATTCTGGGCGGCAACCCGGAATTCGAGGCAAAGCGTGAGATGAAGCAGCTTGAGTATACTGACGAGCAGATTTCTTTTGCTACCAGCTTTGTATCATCAAACGACCCTGAAATGCTTAAGGCACGTAAGGTGTTCAACGAGCTCCACGCCAAGTATAAGGCGGAAAGAGCTGATGAGCAGCAGAAGGTAAGACAGCTGGGCGGACTCTGCATAATAGGTACGGAAAGACACGAATCAAGACGTATAGATAATCAGCTGAGAGGCCGTTCCGGACGTCAGGGAGACCCGGGTCAGACCCAGTTCTTCATTTCTCTGGAAGACGATCTGATGAGGCTTTTCGGCGGTGACAGAATCCAGAACGTTATGGATAAGTTCGGCATGGAGGATGAACCTATTGCAGCAGGAATGCTTTCCAAGACCATCGAAAACGCTCAGAAGAAGGTTGAAGGCCGCAACTTCGAAATCCGTAAATACGTTCTACAGTACGACAATGTAATGAACAAGCAGAGAGAGGTTATCTACGACCAGCGCCGCAAGGTTCTCTTCGGTGACGATGTTAAGGATTACGTTCTGGACATGATGGACGACCTGGTTAAAAATATTGTGGTTCCGGTAACTGTAGACAGCAAGTTTGCAGAGGAATGGGACCTGGATATGATGAACAAGAACCTGAAGCGTATCACTGACAGATTTGAGGGCCTTCATTATGATGAGGATGCCGTACATGACCTGACAGCAGAGAAGCTGGAGGCTGATGCTGTTGCAGAATTCCACAGACTTTATGAGGAAAAGGAAGCCGAAATCGGTGCCGACCGCATGAGAGAAGTGGAAAAGATGATTATGCTGAGAGTTGTAGATAACCGCTGGATGGATCATATCGACGCGATGGATGACCTGAAACAGGGCATCGGACTGCGTGCTCTGGGACACCTGGATCCGGCCGTGGCCTATGCCAACGAAGGTTTCGACATGTTCGAGGAAATGATCGGAGATATCCGTGAGGAGACCGTAAGGTACTGCTTCAATGTTACAATCAACACCAGCACCGAGAGAAAGACGGTTATCAAGGGCGGACAGGGCCGCAAGGAAGAGTATAAGGATACTGCTGCTGCGGGAGCCGCACAGGCACAGGCTCAGGCCAGAGCGGCTCATGGCGGCCAGCATCAGGGCGGACACGGACAGATGCCGCAGCAGGCTCCTAAAGCTCAGGACGCAAGGAAACCTGAGACCTTCAGAAGGGAAATGCCAAAGGTTGGCAGAAACGATCCTTGCCCATGCGGTTCAGGAAAGAAGTACAAGAACTGCTGCATGAATAAGGATATGGAAGAATAATATTATGGCAATAAAGCAGGCTGCACCAGGTTTGGGGCAGCCTGTGGTATTGTTGGGATATGGAAAAGGCCATTTTATTTAGAATGGCCAAAAGTAAACCATGACATATCAATTTTCAACGGTTTCAAGACTTTATGGGTTACTTTTTGCAAATGTTAAGGATTTTCACGACTTGCATTAGACATCGACTTTCTGCTTAACCTTGACAGTCAAAGAAGAATGTGCTATAAAAAAGAAAAATACATATTATCTTGCCGCCGGGTAAGAACGACTTAGTGCGTTGTGATTCGTATCGTTAGGCCTTAGAAGATACGAACCGCGGCGCTTTTTTCATAGAGGAGGAGATTAATTAAATGTTTAATTTTTACTGGCCTATCGGCATGCTGGTAATCTCAAATGTGTTTTATCACATAACCGCCAAATCCCTGCCTGCTCAGGTTGATTCTTTTTTCAGCATGACCATAACCTATCTGGTCGGGGCTGCCGTATCCCTTGTACTGTTTTTTACCATTGGAAACGGGGAGCCTGTTTCACAGCAGCTGGCGGGAATCAACTGGGCGCCTTTTGTGCTTGGACTATCAGTAGTTGGACTGGAGGTGGGAGCCATCTTCATGTACAAAGCGGGCTGGGAGGTTTCCGTAGGTAACATAGTTCAGGCTATTTTTGTGGCTATAGCTCTGCTCATAGTGGGAGTGTTCGTTTACAAAGAGGCCTTGACAGCCACGAAGGTTGCAGGAATTGCGGCCTGCCTGGTGGGTATATTTTTGCTGAATAAATAGGAGGACGAACAAATGAAGAAATTTATAATGGAAAAGGACTTTCTCGAAATCTTTCCTGATGCTAAGATAGGAATTCTGGTGTGCAGAGGAATCGATAATCACATAAAGGACGAAAACCGCTATGCGGACTATCTTGCGGAGGCTCAGATAGAGGCTGCAAAGCATATCACTAATCCGGAATTTACAGAGAACCCGATTATCAGAACATGGCGTGATGTCTTTTACAAATTCAAAACCAAGAAAGGCGCCAGATGCTCCATCGAGGCACTGCTCAAACGTGTATCCAAGGGCGGAGAAATCGGATGCATCAACCCGCTGGTGGACATCTACAACGGCATTTCACTAAAATACGGAGTGCCTGTAGGCGGCGAGGACATAGACAAATTCCAGGGAGATAACAGACTGACAGTGGCTGACGGCAGCGAGGAATTCATCACCTACGGCAGCGACAAGAGCGAGCCGCCTTATCCGGGAGAGGTTGTGTACAAGGACGATGCCGGAGCAATATGCCGATGCTTTAACTGGCGCGAGTCGGTAAGAACCATGCTGACAGAGGATACAGTTAACGCTTTTATGTGCATTGAAACGGTGGCCGGAGAAAGAGATGACGTGCTGGATGCAGCTCTGGATGAGCTTAAGGCTCTCATAGAGAAAGAGCTGGGCGGCATGGTGGAAAAGCACATTCTGACAAAGGACTGTCCGGAAGTCATAATAGCGGAATAGAGGGAGCGTATAGAAGAGCGTTTATCGAAAGAGGCAAGAAAATGGGCAGAAAAGAAAATGCCGAAGAGCTTATCAGGCAGTTCGGCGAAGATATTTTGAATTCATATGGTATGAACATAGAAAAGAACTGTATGCAGCACGGCAGCATCAGCGTTTATGAGCACTCACTGATGGTGGCCGCACTGTGCGTGAAAATAGCAGTATGGTGCAATATCAGGGCTGATATGCGCGCTCTGATCAGAGGAGCACTGCTTCATGATTATTTCCTGTATGACTGGCATGAGGCGGATAAAAGTCACCGCTTCCACGGATTTATCCATGCCGGCAGAGCACTTCTCAATGCGGAAAAGGATTTTGAACTATCGGACATTGAGAGGAATATGATAAAGTCTCATATGTTTCCGCTGAATCCGGTGCTGCCAAGATATCGGGAAAGTGTCATATTGTGCGTGGCGGACAAAATCTGTGCCGCCAGAGAGACAGGCTCAGGAGTTTACGGAAAAGCCCGCCGGACAGCCTGCCGGACTGCGTCAGCGGCAGCCTCTAAAATGGCTGCAGTTTTCCCACCGCCATCATATAAATCGAAATAACAGCCAGAATTACAATAGCCGCAGCAGCGGCTTTTTCTGTTGTACGGGTAAAAATCGGAAGATTCTTTTCCTGTCTGCCGCGGATGAAAACCAGAAGCCCCGGAGCATATAAAACCGTGGTGATGAGCACATAGTCAAGTCCTCCGGAGTATAGCATCCAGAAACCGTAAATGGTGCCGATAAAGGCAAAGACAAGGGCCACAGCCCTTGAACCTCCCGGAGCCTCCATATTGCTTTCTATGGCGATTGACCCGCTGCCAAGTCTTTCGAAGCCGTCGCCTTTAAGAGACAGCTTGAGATAGTAGGCGGCGCTGAGCAGGTAAGGAATCATAATCATTGAGGTACTCAGGGCATAGAAAGCCTGATATGTGGATGCACTGAAATAGCAGATTATCAGGAAAAGCTGGATGAGGCCGTTGGTCAGAAACAGGGAAAAGGCCGGAGAACCATGCCTGTTTGCACGTCCGAAGGCCTCCATGAAGCCACCTTGCTGTGCAGCAGAATAAGGGCAGTCTGCTGCCAGAATGGTCCAGCCCAGCAGTGCACCGGCCAGAGAAAGGATGACACCGATATTTATAAGGGCGGCACCCCATGGCCCAACTGCGTATTCCAGAATTCCCGCCATCTGCGGAGTTGCAAGGGAGGACATTTCATCTGTAGTCATAACACCCAGGCTGAGAACGGCGGTCATAACATAGATAGCCAGTATGCCGATGAAGGCGGTGATTGAAGCCTTGCCTACATCGCTGGCACGGCGCGCACGGCCGGAAAGGACTACGGCTCCTTCAATGCCGATGAAGGACCATACGGTGGCGGAGGTAGTGGCCTTGACCTGATCCCCCAGAGCCATAGTGCCGTCTCCCCAGAAATTGTCCATGAATACAGCAGGATCAAAGGCTCCGACGAAGATGACGGCTACAACGAAAACCAGCAGAGGAACAAGCTTGGCTATAGTGGTGACGATGTTGATGATCGCCGCTTCCTGCATTCCGCGCAGCACCAGATAGTTGATTAGCCATAAAAATACTGAAGCTAGGACGATAGACAGCAGATTGTTGCCGGTGCCGAAGGCCGGGATAAAATATCCGATGGCTCCGAAGAGCAGAGTCAGGTATGAAACGTTACAGAGAAGGGCGCTGACCCAGTAACCCCATGCGGAAGTAAAGCCGATGTATTCACCGAAGCCTTCACCGGCGTAGCTGTAGACTCCGTTGGTCAGGTCGGGACGCACTTTGTTGAGGCCGAAGTAGCACATCATCAGACCCAGCATGCCTACACCGCAGATGAGCCAGCCTATGAGAATAGCACCGGTGTGGGCTCCTGCGGCAGCCATATCTGCAGTGATAGTAAAAATGCCGCTTCCTATGGTGGAACCGATTATTACGGCAATCAGACTGAGAGGGCCCAGCTGTTTTTGAGAATCGTTCATTTTTTTTTTCCTCCTGAAAACTAAAACCTATTGACAAAGGCATAAAAATGTATTATTGTACTAATTAGATAATACAATAATACATCCTGCAGAGCCGCATAGATGGCGGCAGGAAGCTAGTCAATGGGTGTTTTACTGTTTTACAGGTAGTATTGACGGAAATTGTAAAAAATATAGAAAAAACTGAGGAGGTGAGAAGGTATGGACAAAAAACTGAGTGAAAATATGCCTATCTATGTACAGATAATGAACAGCGTAAAAGAGGCCATCGCCGCAGGAGAAATATCGCCGTCTGAGAGAATTCCATCTGTCCGGGAACTGGCACAGGATTTTGAAGTAAATCCCAATACCATGCAGCGGGCCCTAAATGAGCTGGAGCGAGAGGGACTTCTTGTATCGGAAAGAACTGCAGGAAGATTCGTCACTGACGACAAAGAGCTGATAGAAGAACTGAAAAATGAAATGGCAGCCAGGACTGCAGATCGTTTTAGGAAAGAAATGGGCGCTCTTGGTTTCAGCGACGATGAAATGATAGATTTTTTTCGTGAAAGGTGCCGGAAAGAGATAGCAGCAGAGGCTGAGGCACCAGAAAGGGTTGGTTAAAATGGAGGAGAGAAAACTGAAGCTGATAGAGAACCATCCCATAGCGGAGATAAAAGGCGTAAGCAAGGTCTTTGATGGTGTATGCGCTTTGGACGATGTCAGTCTTAACATTCCTGAAGGAAGGATCATAGGACTTACCGGACCAAACGGCAGCGGCAAGACTACGCTTCTTAAGATAATGGCAGGATTTTATGCAGATTATCAGGGCAGTGTGACGATTGACGGATTCAGGCCGGGAGCAGAGACCAAGGCTCGGGTAGCATACCTTCCTGATAAGGACGGGCTGCCTGAGGATATGGAAGTATCAAAGATGATAAAGCTTTACAGCACATTCTTTGATGATTTTGATGAGGAAAAATGCAGAGAACTTTTAGGAATGTTCGACATAAGGGAGAAGAGCATGCCTAAGGACATGTCAAAAGGGGTTATAGATAAACTGCAGATTTCCCTGTTAATGTCGAGGAATGCGAGATTGTATCTGCTGGACGAGCCTATCGGAGGGGTTGACATTGAGGCCAGAGAGCGGGTGCTGGATCTGATTCTGGATAACTTCAATCCGAAGGGGACCATGCTTATAGTAACTCATCTGATACACGACATAGAAAGACTTTTTGATTCGGTCATTGTGCTGAGAAAGGGCAAAGTTGCGGCTTTTGAGGATACCGATGTGCTCAGGGCCAGGTGCGGAGGCGGTCTGGAGGAAGCCCTGAAGGAGATTTTCAGAGGTGAAAATTGGGATGATGCAGCAGATCATCCGGGAGGAAGGTTATGAAAACAAAAGAGAGGGGCAGTTTAAATATCCTGAAGAGCCGGTTTGTGGTCATTACTCTGGCAGCTGTGCTGTGCCTTACGGTGATTATTGGAGTATCAGTAAAAATTATGCAGATGATATCTTCAGGGACATGGCAGAATCCAAGCGATGAAAAGGCTCAGGAACTTCTGGCAGGCGGTGGCGAAATCGTTTTTTCGTTCGGCAAATACAGTGATATCGTGGTTCTTGACGGTGAAAGAGGTGTATTTGGAGTCAAGGAGTTCAGTGATGGTCAGGCTGGAGACGGCGAATACAAACCGGTGGATGTAGAAGGCAATCCCGTGGAGTATGACAAAAAACAGGAAGACGACAGGTATCAGCTGGCGGACAGCAATACAACCGTTATAGACACTGCCACGGGTGAAGAAATTTTCCACACTGTCCCGGGTGAATACATATCAGGAAGGTTCGGAAAGTTCTGGATAATAGACGGCACCGGGTCTGAAGAGTTTGAAGATGTTCATGGCAGTATAATAGCCTCATATTTTTACGCTTTGGACGATAAGTTCAACGTGGCTCTGGACGGTATGATTTTTTCTGATTTCACTGAGAGCAGTGACTATATGCTGATACAGAGGGAAAAGGGTGTTGACTATGATACAAGGGAAGACCTGTACGGCAGATCTTTTCTGGGAGGCAGCACAGAAAAGCTGGTGATAAATACGGAGGGCAGAGAGATTTACTGCGATGACGATTATGATGACGAGGACGGATATATAAGGGGCATTGCAGGAAACGTGTTAATTAAGGGTAATGGGGAGACGCTTACATATATAGATATGGATAAGATGGCGGCAGGAGATGATGAGTCTGTAATACGCAGGGGAGAGAAAATAATGTGCAGGATGGA
The DNA here is from genome assembly GCA_022787405.1 of Bacillota bacterium. Classification (GTDB taxonomy): domain Bacteria; phylum Bacillota; class Clostridia; order Peptostreptococcales; family Anaerovoracaceae; genus SUG1106. The sequence continues at coordinate 1,390 of JALFXR010000088.1, read as the reverse complement.
TTTTGAGGATGGAAGTGCTGCGGCATGTCTGCCAAGATATGACAAAGAGCGGGATGTAAGGCTGCTGAATGACTTCAATCCGAAAAACGCAGATGTGGAGAGGCAAATGGCGAAATACAAATGGGGCTTTGTTGATGAGAACTTCGAGCCGTTGACTTCCATGGATTTTGATGGTGCCTATGCCAGCGAAAACGGCTATGCGGTGGTTATTTACGACGGGAGCAAGGCACTGATACAATTGAAAGGGGTTGGGAAAGATGAGCAGGCTGGATAAATGCATTAAGATGAATTTCGCAATGGTGGAAAACGAGATAGGTATCATATGCATATTGAGCGGTGCCGCATTCCTGTGCTTAATGGGCCTGCTGCTGGTTCTCATTATTCCTGTTCTGGCAGCAGTTCAGTGCATATTCGTCGTGAAAATGTATAAAAAGCTGTTTTACACAAGTCTATATGGAGAGACAGCATTGCTGTATCAGGCCTTCCCTGTTTCCATGGAGGAAACGACAGTAAGCAGGATTTTTACGGCAGGTACAGCGCTGCTTATGGCTAATGTCATAACCGCTGTATGCCTGATAATCGTAATTAACACAGGACTCATGGCAGGAAGCGTTGCCGACGTTATAAGCGGTGTTACAGGAATATATTTTGAGGGATTTCTGTACGGACCGAGGCTGCCGCTGATATTCCTGGAACTGACAGCATCAATGTACAGACAGGGGGCCTTCGTTCTTATGGCCATAGTGCTGTATCATTCTTTACCTGAAAGAAGGCGTACGGAGTGGACCAGGGTTATTGCATTTGCTGTCGGCATCGGCGTTCACTTAGCGATATGCAGTATAGATGATTTGTTAGAACTGCTGGGAGCAGAGCCTATGTCACCGTGGGTGTCGGCGGCGTGCATGGTGTTGGATGTGGTACTTACGGTGGTGTTTTACAGGATAACGGTTAGATTGCTGAAGGAGAGATATGCACTTAACTGATGGGGGGGGTGGAATACGATGAGTGAGAAGACAGGAATACTAAGAAGCAGGTATATAGGTGTAGCTTGTGTAGTTTTATTCCTGCTGATTGCAGGCATCACTGCGGCATCTGTCTTTATTACCGACAGAAATCTTCAGTCTCCGGAGGGAATTGAAAAAGAAGTTTCCGACTTTGCGGAGGTTGTAATTCCTTTTGGCAGGTACGAAGAGGTCAGAGTGCTGGATGGAGAAAAGGGCATTGCTGCGGTTAAAGAGAAAGATGGATTTGTGAAACTGATAGATTTTAACGAAAATCTGCTTCTGGACCTAAAGCCTTTTACAAATATCGGTATGGTCTGTGGAAAGAATATGACTCTGAAACGACACGATGGATGGTGCGCCGTTAACTATGAAAGTTTGCTCAAGGG
>JALFXR010000076.1 GCA_022787405.1 Bacillota bacterium | reverse complement strand
CAGCTCAAAATCGTAGATGGAATAACAGATAAGGAACTCACCTATATTATCGCCGAACTGGACTTCGACGATAAGATCGATATTCTGGAGGAACTGCCCGCCAATCTGGTGGACAAGATCCTGGAAAAAACACCTAAGGACGAAAGACGCCTCATAAATACTTTCCTCAATTATCCTGACAACTGCGCCGGAAGCCTTATGACCCCGGATTATATCAGTCTGGAAAAGGAATGGACTGTGGCAAGAGCCATGCAGCACATAAAAGAAGTGGGCATGGATGCGGAGACGGTCTACACCTGCTATGTAAAGGATACGGGACGTAAACTTATAGGTATTGTATCTCTCAGCACACTGGTTGTTGCAGATGACAACAGACGAATTATGGACATAATGCACACGGACTATGTGTGCGTGAACGTATACGATGACAGGGAAGACGTTTCTGAGGACTTCAAGAAATACGGATTTCTGGCTATGCCTGTTGTTGATAAGGAACATCGTCTGGTTGGAATTATCACAGTAGACGATATCCTTGATGTTATCGAGGAGGAGAACACAGAGGATATCGAGCGTATGGCAGGTATCATTGACTGGGAAGACTCGGACAAGGAATATCTGGATATGTCTGTATGGCAGCACGTACTTAACAGGCTGCCATGGCTTCTTATACTGATGGTGGCTTATGTCTTTACGGGAATGATCATAACCAGCTTTGAGGCGAAACTGTCACAGATAATATGTCTGGTTGCCTATATGCCTATGCTTATGGGAACCGGAGGCAATACCGGATCCCAGGCAGCTACTCTTATAATAAGAGGACTTGCCATGAATGAAGTGGAGCCTTCCGATGCTGTCCGCATACTCTGGAAGGAAGTAAGGATCGGATTTATTATAGGGCTGATACTCAGTGCCTTTAATTTCGTACGTGTATGCTGGTTTGACGGCAACGGACCGATGATAGCCCTTACCGTATGCAGCGCTATGCTGTTTATAGTTATTTTTGCAAAGATACTGGGAAGCATGATACCGCTTTTAGTTAAAAAGATTAAACTGGACCCGGCTCTTATAGCCAATCCGGCCATATCGTCTATTTCGGATGCAGTGGCATTGTCCATTTACTTCGCTATGGCGGCCATTTTCCTGGGATTATAATTGAATTACGGAGGCTGAGGCCCGCGAGGTTTGCAGCCTCTTTCCATGTTATATACAGTTACATGTAAAGGAAAAAAATAATGACTGAAAGTATTATTACCGAAAAAACTGTCAAGAATATTATCGAAAGGCGACCGAGGGAAATACATAAGGGCAGCTGCGGACGGATTCTCATAGCGGCAGGCTCTGCAGGAATGGCGGGAGCAGCGGTGCTCTCGGCACGAGGTGCGCTCAGATCCGGTGCAGGACTGGTGCAGCTTTCCGTTCCGGCCGAAATATTTCCCATTGTACAGACGGGAGTTCTGGAGGCTACCTGCCTGACAAACAGCCTTGATAACATGGATCTGGGCCGATATGACGCGGCGGCGGCAGGTCCCGGACTGGGGGATAGCAGAGAAAGCGTTGAAAAGGTAAGAATACTTCTGGATTCTTTTGACGGACCTCTGGTACTTGATGCAGACGGACTTAACATTGCAGCTCGCGAGGATTTTTTTGATCTGATGAGGGCAAGGGGCGGAATGCTGATCATAACTCCTCATATGGGGGAGGCCAGAAGGCTTATGGGAAAAGATTTTTCCGAAAAGATGACAAGGCATGAGCTGGCAGAGGCACTGGCTCAAAAAACCGGTGCCGTTGCAGTGCTGAAAGGGGCAGGCACTGTTGTAGCCGCAGAAGGCCAAAAGACATATACTAATACTACAGGTAATCCCGGCATGGCAACAGCGGGCTCAGGGGATGTGCTCACCGGCATAGTAACATCATTATGCGGACAGAGGCACAGCGACGGCAGACCCATAGAGCCACTGGAGGCAGCTCTTGCAGGAGTGTTCATCCACGGATTGGCGGGAGATCTGGGTGCAGAAGATAAAGGCGAATACGGGCTGACAGCCGGCGATATAGCTGAATATACAGCCTCAGCCGTCAAAAAAATCTTAGAAGAGTCTTAAAACACAATATACAAAGGGGTGTTGGACTTGATAGTAAAAAAAGGAGATTTATTTTTTGCTGATTTAAGTCCTGTAGTAGGTTCTGAACAAGGGGGAGTAAGACCTGTACTGGTGGTACAGAACGATGTAGGAAATAAATACAGCCCGACTATCATCGTAGCCGCCGTGACTTCACAGACTTCAAAGGCCAAACTTCCTACGCATGTAGAATTACAGGCCACACAGGGCGGACTCAGCAAAAATTCGGTGGTTCTGCTGGAACAGCTTAGGACCATCGACAAGCAAAGACTCAAGGAAAGAATAGGCTCTCTATCAGACAGCCAGCTGCCGGTAGTAGACGAAGCGTTGGGCGTCAGTCTGGGGATTGCCAATCTGCCTGAAAATCGTTAAAATAGAGAAGGCCCTTCTCAGGAAGGGAAGGGCTTTCCCGTAAAAATATATAGTATCATAATAATAATTAAAACCGGAGGAAAACAATGGATTTCAAACAGTACGAAGAAATTGCGGCCCGTGTGCGCGTTGATATCGTAAAAGCGGTACATAAGGCTGGTTCAGGCCATCCGGGCGGTTCACTGTCTGCAGCAGACATCGTGACAGCCCTGTATTTCAAGGAGATGAACATAGACCCTGCAAACCCTGATATGGATGACAGGGATAAGTTTATTCTTTCAAAAGGCCACGCAGGTCCGGTGCAGTATGCCGCACTGGCGGAGAGGGGGTACTTCCCTGTAGAGGAACTATGGAGCCTACGCAAGCTGGGAAGCAGATTCCAAGGACATCCGAACAGGGACAAGGTACCGGGAATAGAAATGTCGACAGGCTCACTGGGACAGGGATTTGCTGTTTCCGTTGGCATGGCCATGGCCGCAAAGATGGACGGTAAAAAAAGCAGGACCTATGTGCTTCTGGGAGACGGTGAACTCCAGGAAGGCCTTATCTGGGAAGCTGCAATGGCTGCGGCTCATTATAAGCTGGACAACCTCTGCGCCGTAGTAGACTGGAACGGTCTGCAGATTGACGGCAAGAACGACGATGTAATGACTGTAAAGCCTATTGATGAAAAGTTCAGGGCCTTCGGTTTTAATGTTCTGGTAATAGACGGACATGATTTTGAAGAAATTTTCGCTGCCTTCGATGCAGCCAGAGAGTGCAAGGGCAAGCCGACAGTAATCGTGGCTAAGACCAACAAGGGCCGCGGCGTTTCCTTCATGGAGGACAACCCGGGCTGGCACGGCAAGGCACCGAGCGAAGATGAAGCAAAACAGGCAGTAAGTGAGCTGGGAGGTGAATGGTAATGGCTGAGGTAAAGAAGGAAAAAATGGCAACAAGACAGGCCTATGGCAAGACTCTGGTAGAAATCGGAGCAGAAAACAAAAATCTGGTAGTTATGGATGCCGACCTCTCCAAGTCCACCATGACCGCTGAGTTTGCAAAAGCATATCCTGACAGGTTCTTTAATATGGGTATCGCAGAGCAGGATCTTTATGCGGCAGCCTGCGGACTTGCTCTCTCCGGAAAGGTTGTATGCGCCAGCACCTTCGCAATGTTTGCGGCAGGCAGAGCTTTTGAAATCATAAGAAATTCCATCGGCTACACTCACGCCAATGTGAAGGTCTGCGCTACTCACGCAGGAATTACAGTGGGTGAGGATGGTGCCAGCCATCAGACCTTCGAGGATATCGCTCTTATGAGAACCATTCCTGGAATGGTTGTTGTAAACCCTTCAGACGGTGCGTCCGCAAAGGCGCTTCTGAAGCAGGTTATCGAGATGAACGGACCGGCTTATGTGAGACTGGGCCGCGCTGCTGTTCCTATGTTCTACGACGAGGCTGCGGCTTCAGAGCTGAAGCTGGGCAGGGGCAGCTGCCTTCGTGAAGGTAAGGACCTGACAATTATCGCTACAGGAATCATGGTAAACGAAGCGATGATTGCTGCAGAGGAGCTGGCTGCAAAGGGCATTGACGCCCGGGTCATCGACATGCATACCATCAAGCCGCTGGACGAGGACATCATCGTTAAAGCTGCTTCAGAGACAGGTGCAATCGTGACTGCTGAGGAGCATTCCGTTATAGGCGGTCTTGGAAGCGCAGTGGCTGAGGTGGTAGTAAAGAAGTGCCCTGTCAGGATGGCAATGGTAGGTCAGCAGGATACTTTCGGTGAATCCGGAAAACCTGATGAACTCAAGGCTAAGTACGGCATGACTGCTGCCGATATCGTAGCAGCGGCACTGGCTGTAAAATAATGAATACGACTCCCTTTGCGGACATAAAATTATATGAGACTTTATGTATGAGCGAAGGGAGTTTTTTTATGGCTGATAATAACGAAAAAAGGGAGAGAAGGCTGCTCAGAAGACCGTCTCGGAGGGCCTTGATTACTCTCGGAATTATTGCGCTGGCAGGAGCACTGGCCTTCGGCGCAGTTAATACCGGATTTATGGGGATAGGCGGAGGAAAGACAGTTAAATTCACGCAGCTCCCAAAAGACAAGATACCGCGAACTATAGAAAAGGACGTGATACCTGAGTACCGTGACCTTGAACGTGCCCTGGGATGCCTGGTGGACGGCAAGGTTTACGTGGTTGTGACCAGAGGAGAAAAGCCAACTGCGGGCTATGACCTTTCTATAGAAAAGATGAAGCTGGAGAAGACTAAGGAAGGAACCAATCTTGCGGTGACTGCTCTGTTTACAGAGCCTGATGCCGACATGACGGTTTCAAAAATAATTACATACCCTTATGTGGTGGCGGAGACAGGACTTGAGGCCCTGCCGGACACCATTGAACTGATTGCGCGATATAGCGAGTGAGCTGATAGACTTGAAGCTGCAGCTGTAAGTCAACCTGCATGTTGCTGAAGTGTTATGTTACCTTCAGGGTATATTGTGTAAACTTCGCATAGGCGGGTTGACTTTTTTTAATGCTATTGACAAAAAACTCCTTATGATGTAAAATTTTACTGATTTCAATGAGGAGGAACAGGATTTGGAAAGATTGTTTTTCAGAGAAAAAATAAAACGTGATTATGCCCCATTGGAAGAAGGGGTAATGATGGACAGGCAGAAGTATGTTGTCGGCGTAACGGGAGTGGGAGAAGGCGCCGGTGCCACTTTTACAGCAATGGGGATGGCATTTCTCATGGGCGAGAGAACTTCGGGAGTGACATATGCTGAGGGAAAGCCTCACAGACCTGGAGACGTTTCACCCTGCGGGCTGCTGTCTGTGGACAGAGTTTTCAGGGATGTAAAAAAGCGTGGCAGGCTTAATCTTTATAAAAAAGTGAACTGGCAGCTCTGTGAACCGGGGAAAGAAACTGAACAGACAGATAAAGAAGGAAACGGCAAAAACTACAGGGAACTTCCGGGAAAAATTATAATAGTTGATAATCCCGTAAGCTTTGAGGACTATGAAAAGCTGGATCTGATTGTAGCCGTGACTGATCCTTTTCCGCCAAGAATTATGGCAGGACTGGAAACATACAGCAGGCTCAGGGAGATTTCCCAAAAGGGAAGTCCGGGACATATACCGGTGCTCTGGTTTCTGAACAAGTCGGATGGAGGTACTGCACGCAGGGAGGCAGAAAGGTTTCTTAAAATAAAATTCGACTATGAGCAGGCGCTGCTGGATTCGGAGATATTTTACCGGTCTGCCTACAGCTGTCAGCAGCCATATTTCATGTGCGAAATGCCGGGCCTTGAAAGACTGGCAGTGAAAATTCTCCAATCAATATAGAGTGTCTCCATAATTTGCTATTTAATTTTTTGTCGAAATGTAGTATAATATCCATGTATGTACGAGAAAATGTCAGATAACTCAAATTGAGATGATATAAAATCGGGGGACAGAAATGATTACTTTTGATCACGTTACTAAGAAATACCGTACCAACATCGGACTTGACGATGTGAGTGTACATATCAATAAAGGCGATTTTGTCTTTCTGGTAGGACCCAGCGGGGCAGGAAAGTCAACATTTATCAAACTTATACTGAAGGAAATCAATGCTGACGAAGGTACCATCAAGGTGGGGGACTTTGAGGTTACAAGCCTTTCGAACCGTGAGATTCCCATGTTCAGAAGAAAGGTGGGAACGGTTTTTCAGGATTTCAGGCTGCTTCCTAAGAAGACAGTTTTTGAAAACGTAGCTTTTGCCATGGAGGTGCTCCACAAGAGCCAGAGACAGATACGTAAACAGGTTCCGCAGGTGCTGAGCCTGGTGGGCATCAGCGATAAGGCTCATAAATACCCTGATGAGCTTTCTGCAGGCGAGCAGCAGAGAGTTGCCATAGCCAGGGCCATTGTAAATAATCCGGCGGTTCTTATAGCAGATGAACCCACCGGAAATCTTGACCCTGCAACGGCATGGGAGATAATGGATCTGCTGGATCAGATAAATCTGAGAGGCACCACAATTGTCATGGTAACTCATGCAAAGGATATTGTGGACAAGATGAAAAAACGAGTGATAGCAATAGAACGGGGCCGCATCGTAAGAGATGAGCAGGGCCAGTACGGATATAGAGGGGAGGAGAATGTTGAGTAGCTTAATTTATAACATAAAACAAGGCTTTGTTCAGATTTTCCGTAACCGGGGCATGAGCCTTGCATCTATTTTTTCAATAGTGGCCATGCTGCTTATTCTGGGACTTTTCTTTGTGATTACTGTGAATATTAATCTTTTCACAGAAGTTGTAAAACAGGATTACGACCAGGTGGAAGTTTATCTTCTTGATGAAACCTCTAAGGCAGATGCGGAACAGCTTATGGCCGAAATTAAAAAACAGGATGGCGTGAGTGACGTTGAATACAGAAGCAAAAAAGAGGCACTTGAGATACTCAAACAGCGCTGGGGAGAAAGCGGCTATCTGCTTGACTCTCTTGGAAAAAATCCGCTTCCGGCGTCAATCCTTATAAGCGTGGATTCCTTGGATAATGCCGGTGCGGTGGCACAGTTTGCAGGCAGCCTCGAAGGAGTAGACGATATTCAGTATTATCAGGAGACAGTGGACAAGCTGACCAAAATCACCAACTTCCTTCAGATAGGGGCTCTGGTAATAATGGCTTTTCTCGTGGTTGTATCTGTAGTCGTTGTATCGAACACTGTAAAGCTGACGGTTTTTGCCAGAGCTAAGGAAATCCGCATCATGAAATATGTTGGTGCTACCAACTGGTTCATCAGAGGGCCTTTCCTGGCTGAGGGAATTATCATCGGGGTGCTGGCAGCGCTGATTTCTACCGGGCTCATAGCTCTGATATATTCCGAATTAATTGAAAGCATAGGACCGCAGATACTGGCTATCGTTTCCAGCCCGCTGATTTCCGCGGGATATATGACAGGCAATATGGTGATAATATTTATTGCCCTGGGTGCCAGCATAGGAGCATGGGGAAGCATTATTTCCATGAGAAGATTCCTGGATACCTAAAAAACTACTGCAGGGGGATTATAATGATGAAGAAAAAAAGTCTGATCTTAACGCTTATAGCCGTTCTGACGTTCACTATGTGCGCAGCAGGTTTGGCTTTTGCAGCTACCGAAAGCGATCTGAGAAACGACCTTGATGATGTTGAGGCGGCACAGGACGAACTGAGCAAAAAAATGGCTCAGATTGAGAAAGACGTTAAGGAAATGCAGAAAAAAGTTGACAACCTTAACTACATGATCAGTCAGACTGCCTCTGAAATAAGTAATACAGAGGCCAAGATAGAAAAAAAAGAAAAGGAAATGGCAGAACGTGAGGACAACCTTAACGAAAGACTTAAGGTGATGTACAAAAACGGTTCTGTGGGTTTTGTGGATATTCTGTTGGGCTCAAGCAGCATTTCTGAATTCGTTTCAAACATGGAGATTATCCAGAAGATATATAAAAACGACGTAGAGGTGCTGGAAACGCTGCAAAAGGAGCACGATGAGCTGCAGGAAATAAAGGCGACCCTCAAAGAGAGAAAAGAAAAGCTTGCTGCCCAGAAAACGGAACTGGCATCGGACAAGGCTGAACTGGATGTCAAGAAGAAAGAACTGGAAGCCGAAGAGGACAAGCTTAAGGCAGAGGCCGACAGGCTGACGGCGGAGATTATAAAGCTGATGGACAAGAACAGTCCTTATGTAGGAGGCGAATTTACATGGCCGTGTCCTGCCAGCAGATATATTTCTTCGTCCTTCGGAAACAGACTTCATCCGACACTCCATGTGTGGAAGTTCCATACGGGCATTGATATCGGATGCTCCGCCGGAAAGGATATTGTTGCGGCTGCATCAGGAAAGGTTATAATGTCAAAGGTATACGGAGGCTACGGAAACTGCGTTATGATTGACCACGGCGGCGGAATAGTCACACTTTATGGTCATGCATCCAAGCTTCTGGTAAGTGAGGGACAGACCGTCAAACGCGGACAGACAATTGCGCTGGTAGGCTCTACAGGACGTTCTAAAGGACCGCACCTTCATTTCGAAGTACGTAAAAACGGCGAATACATAAATCCAATGAATTACTTCTAGAATATGATTTCAGCATAGAAAAACTATGAGTTTAAATATAAGTCCGACTATTTTAAAACTACTGAATAATCGAGGCATTGCAGATGAAGAAGAAATTGCAGAATTCCTTTCCGACAGGCCTCAAAAAACTTATGACCCATCCCTGCTTGATGATATCGAGACAGGGGTGGATTTAATATTGTCAGAAATAGAAAAAGGAAGCAGTATATGTATATACGGCGACTATGATGCTGACGGTATAACATCCACATCTCTCATGCTCAGTATATTGGGACATCTAATGCCGAAGGAAAGGCTTGATTACTATATTCCATCCCGCTTTGAAGAAGGATATGGTCTCAATATGGAGGCAGTAAAGCATATTGCTGAAAGCGGGGCGGGCATGATCATTACCGTTGACTGCGGAAGTGTTTCGTCAGAAGAAGTGAAGTATGCCCAGGAGCTTGGCTTGAAAATTGTGGTCACCGACCATCACAACATAACCGACAGGATGGCAGACTGTCTTCTCATAAACCCTAAGAAACCGAAAAGCGCTTATCCTTTTCGTGACCTGTCCGGCTGCGGTACAGCTTTTAAAGTGGCTCAGGTCATACAGAAGAAGGCCGGGCTGCCAAAAAGTGTGCTGACTGAGGTTCTTGATCTCGTAGCCATAGGCACTATAGGAGATATAATGCCTCTCGTGGATGAAAACAGAACCATGGTAAAGTTCGGTATTAAGATGATAAACACCGGAAGGAGACCGGGATTGAGAAAGCTTATAGAGGGCGCGGGACTTAAGGTTGGAAATATTAATTCTGAGAATGTGGGTTTTGTCATCGTGCCGCACCTGAATGCCAGCGGAAGAATTGAAGATGCATCTCAGGCTGTACGACTTCTGACTGCAGAGGAAGGGGACAGCTGCATAAGTGAGATAGTAGAGGACCTTCTTTACAAAAATCAGGAGAGAAAACGGCTTCAGGCGGAAGCTTATAAGTCGTGCACAGCGGGGCTTGACAGAAGCCGACTGGAAGATTTTCTGCTTATTGAATCCAGAGATGCCCATGAGGGAATTGCAGGAATAGCCTGCGGACGCATAAAGGATGCATATTACAGACCAGCAGCAATTCTTACACCCACCGGAAGCAGCGGGGAGATGCTGAAAGGAACAGGCAGAAGTATAGAAGGTGTTAACCTTTACGAACTTTTAAAGCGCCACGAGGAGCTTTTTGAAAAATTCGGAGGACATGCCGGAGCCTGCGGATTCACCATGAAAAAGGAGAATCTGAATATACTCAGACGCGGTATTCTCAGCGATATGGCAGAGATTGCAGCAGAGAACCCGGAAATTTTTGTGAGAAAGTATCCTGTAGATATGGAACTTACCGCAGAGGAAATGACCATTGAACTGGCAGAACAGCTGGAGCTGCTGGCGCCGTTCGGAAACGGCAATCCGAAGCCTCTTTTTATGCTCAGAGATATTGCCATTGAGGATGTAAGGTTCATGGGCAGCGAAAATCAGCATGTAAGGTTTACTGCACGCAGCCGCCACGGGCGCGGAATACAGTGTGTACTGTTCAGTCATGCTGCCGAATACGGAAAAATGTTTTATGCCAGAAGGCTTTTTGATATAATAGGACATCTTGAATGTCAGATATGGCAAGGAACGAAACGGCTGCAGTTCATGGTTGAGAAAATCGGATAGAGAAAATTGGGTTTGACTATATCTGGAAGCAGTGATATAATTAAATCGGATATTTTAGCAATTTAATCGGCAAAATAGTACTATTTGTCGCCCATGATATAAGGGGCTTTCTTGGGAGGAAAAGTTAATGGCATACGAATCAAAGTTTAAAAGAGATGATATTGATGAGTTGTTTGATGCGGTTCTGACTTTAAAGGACAGGGAAGACTGTTACAGGTTTTTTGAGGATATATGCACCATCAACGAAATACATGCAATCGCGCAGAGACTGCAGGTTGCCAAACTTCTTTCGGAGAAGAAGACTTACAGTGAAATCGAGTCCATTACAAAAGCATCAACGGCTACAATCAGCAGAATAAACAAATGCCTTGTCTATGGTGCGGATGGATACAAGAGAGTCCTGGAAAGACTTAAAGAGGATAAATAAATGTTTGTACCTGAAGAACGCCTGCGGCGTTCTTTGTTTTTTGTGGGAGAAAGGAATGTAAAGAAAAAATGAAATACAGAATTTTTGTGTGTGACCTTACAGGTGAAAGATGCGACCCGAAAGAGTTAAGCAGGGAGCTGTGTGCTGAGGCAGTCAATGCTTACTGTAATATGGAGGGAATCCCAATGCCCGCATCAGATGGTGAAACAGGCTTTAAACCGGAGGATTTCCTTGAAAGTGAGAAGGGTAAACCTTACCTTGAGGGTAATCCGGTGTATTTCAATGTGAGTCATTCGGGTCTGCTGTGGCTGTGCATGGTGGGAGAGGCCCCTTGCGGTATAGACATTCAGCAGGAAAAAGACTGCAGCTATGAAAAAATATCTGCACGGCATTTTAATGAAACTGAACAGCAATATATCGGAAAAGAGGGCCTTCCGGGTTTTTTCAGACTGTGGACAATGCGTGAAGCTTACGGGAAGTACACCGGACAGGGATTTTACGGAGAAATGCCGTCTTTTATTGATAGGGACGGTAAGCCGGTGAAAGAAGCAGAGGGAGCTTTTATAAGAGAAATCGAAATAGGCCCGGGAATATACTGTGCCTGCTGCACAGGAGGAAAAAATGATGAAATCCAGTTTATCGGATAATAATATGGAAAAGATCAGGCAGGTTGAAAAGGCCAGACAGTCTGCCCTGAGAAAGCTTGCTGCAAGGGAAAGAACAGAAAAGGAAATTCTTGATTATCTGCGCGAGGCAGGCTGCAGCACTGATGAGGCTTCAGAGATTATTGCTGAGTTCAAGTCCTGGGGGTATATCGACGACGAAAAATACTGCCGCAGGTATTACGAGTACGCCAGAAACAAGGGCAGAGCATCTGCACGGATTGCGAGAGAACTGATGCAGAAGGGAATTTCCATGGAAATGTGCAGACAGGTTCTGGAGGAATGCGGTGAAGAAGGCCATGGCGACAGACGGTCGGCTCTGGAAGTGGGCATGAAGATGGCATACGGCCAGATAGAACTGGGTAAAACTGTTGACCAGAAGTTTCTGGCAAGAGTAGGCAGAAGGCTAGCCGGACTGGGCTATGACAGCGGAACATGCTACTACGTTATGAACATGATTAAATCCTCATCACGGGAAATAGAAAGGAAAAGTGAGCTATAAAATGAACGATCAGTTTCAGAGAACAAGAATGCTGATAGGACAGGAGGGCATGGACAGGCTGGCTGCGGCACGGGTGCTGGTTTTCGGCGTAGGCGGAGTAGGCGGTTATGTATGCGAGGCTCTTTGCCGTGCAGGAGTGGGCAGAATAGATATAGTTGATAAGGACGTAGTTGATGTGACAAACATAAATCGTCAGATAATTGCTACTCATCAGACTGTAGGAAGACCGAAGGTTGAAGTCTGCCGCGAAAGAATGCTTTCCATTAATCCTGGTGTTAAGGTGGATGCCCGTCAGTGCTTTTATCTGCCTGAAAGGGCGCATGACTTTGATTTCGGAGCCTATGATTATGTGGTGGATGCGGTTGATAATGTCACCGCCAAGATAGACATAATATGCAACTCCAAAGAGGCAGGAGTGCCGGTAATATCTTCAATGGGAACCGGCAACAAACTGGATCCCTCCATGTTTAAAATCGCAGACATCGAGAAGACGAAGGTCTGCCCTCTGGCTAAGGTGGTTCGGAAGGAACTTCGTAAACGAGGCATTTCGGGGGTAAAGGTTCTGTACTCGGAAGAGGAACCGAAAAAACCGGCAGTTGAATGCAAGGATGAAGATGGGGAAAGCACGTCAAAAAGGACGCCCGCAAGCATCAGCTTCGTGCCTTCTGCGGCGGGACTGATGATTGCAGGCCGTGTGGTTTTAGATATTCTTGAGATTTGACAGGTCGAGGGGGCTTTCCCGCTCCTTTTCTATATAATCCAGCAGCTTGTCGGCATCATCAAAAATTCCGAAGATACCCAGGCAGGATGATTTCATGAAGCCTTTGTTGACTGTGGTTTCCAGAAGCTGCGCCAGAAGGTCGTAGTATCCGCAGACGTTATATATGGCAATGGGCTTGTTAAGCTGTCCAAGCTGTTTCAGTGTGAGAATTTCAAAAAATTCCTCGAAGGTGCCGATGCCGCCCGGGGCCATGACAAAGGAGTCAGCGCGTTCCTCCATTAACTGTTTACGCTCTCTCATGGTGTCTGTGAAAATGAAGTCGCTGCAGTTCTTATAGAGTATGCCCGGCTTGTCAAAAAATTTCGGTGCAATGCCAAGAGAGTAACCACCGCAGGATGAAAGGCCTTCCACTGCAGCTCCCATGAGTCCCTGCGCACCGCCACCGAATACAAGTCCGTGGCCTCTTGAGGCTATGCGTCGGCCAAGGTGTCTGGCCGCATCATAATATGTCTGTTCAAGGTCGGCACTGCTGGCACCGTACATACAAATGTTCATATA
>JALFXR010000075.1 GCA_022787405.1 Bacillota bacterium | reverse complement strand
GGGATTAAGATTCGCTATCCGTGAAGGCGGCAGAACAGTAGGATCCGGCGTAGTAACCGAGATTATCGAGTAATCCGGCGACTGTGAGAACAGAATAAAGTAAGAGAGCCCGCGGCATGATAAGGTGCTGCGGGCTTTTGTCACTATGAGGGTTATGTCCAATAAAAGTCTGTGTAATAGTGTGGGATTATATGGAATTATATGCGTTTATATTACATAAATGTATAAAACGCAGTATTGGCCCGCTCAATTGACTTTGGTTACCCGTTATTAATTGAAAAAAGAAACATATGGAATTGGTAATATTATCAAATAATGCGCTAAAAAAATAGCGCATTATTTGTTTAGACAATAGATTTAGCAAAAATGATTTAAACAAGCGATTAGAAATTGGCGATTTGTTGTGATAGAATTCAAAATAGCGTGAGAACCTTATGATAAGGAGCAGGGAAATGATCCAGATTGAAAATGTGTCGAAATCATTTGATGATTTGCAGATATTGAAAGGCGTTACACTTCATATAGAAAAAGGCGGCATTTTCGGCATAGCCGGCAGAAGCGGAGTAGGGAAATCAACCCTGCTGAGGTGCATCAACGGCCTGGAAAAGTACGATTCGGGCTCAATAAAAGTTGACGGGGCTGAAGTGGGAAGCCTTTCTGCGGAGGAACTGCGACTTTTCAGAAGGAACGTGGGTATGGTATTTCAGAACTTTTCTCTGATTACAAGAGCCAGCGTTTATGAAAACATTGCCTTTGCCATGAAAATATGGGGCTGCGACAAGAATAGCATAGACAGGAGGGTTAAAGAACTTCTCGACGTGGTGGGCATACCGGAGAAAATAAACGCGCGCGCCAGAGATTTATCGGGAGGACAGAAACAGCGGGTGGCTCTGGCAAGAGCTCTGGCAATGAATCCAAGCGTACTCCTATGTGATGAGGCTACATCAGCGCTTGATCCGAAGAGCACCATGGACATTCTTTCCTTGCTTGACGACATAAATAGAAAATTCAATATTACCATCGTCATGGTTACCCATGAAATGGAGGTAATAAAAACTTTATGCGACAGCATGGCAGTAATGGCAAACGGAATTGTGGAGGCGTCAGGAACTGTAGAACAGGTTTTCCTGGAGAGACCTCCGGCTCTCTGCGATCTGCTGGGGGAAGAGCCTATGCAGCTGACAGAGGGGGAGACTGTGCTTGACATTCAGCTGGATACAGGAAAGGAAAACACTACATTACTGACATCTATGGCGAGAAACCTGAACGTGGACTTCAGATTTGCGGACAATCAGAAGCTGTCCCTTAAAAAAAAGACTGTAGAAACTTTCCGGATTATTGCCGACAGGTCAGATGCGACATCTATGGCCAAGTACCTTGATGCGCAAAATATAACATATAAATGCTTTCCGGAGGTGATTTCAAAATGATAGCGCAATATTGGAATAAGCTGATTATGCCATCTATTTTTGTTACGGTTGAAATTGTGTTTTTTACCGTGCTTATAGGATTCGTACTGGGCTTTATTATGGCAATACTGCTGACGCTTTATGGACCTACGGGACTGCGTTACAAGAAAAAGCTTTATGCTGTTCTTAGTTTCATAATTAATACAATCAGGTCTTTTCCTATACTCATACTTATCGTTACAATTGCACCTTTTACAAGGCTTGTTGTGGGAACGACCATCGGAACCAAGGCAGTTATACTGCCGCTGGCCATTGCGGCTACGGCTTTCATCGCACGCCTTCTTGAAAGCAATTTTATCAAGGTGGACCCTCAGCTTATTGAGGCGGCTCGCTCTCTTGGTGCCACAGATATGCAGATTATTTGGCGTGTCATAATAAAGGAATCGGTTCCATCTATTATTTCTGTAATCACCCTGGCGACTATCAACAATATAGCGGCCACCACCATCGCCGGAGCTGTAGGCGGAGGAGGTCTGGGAGCCATTGCGCTGACGTACGGGTATCAGAGTTTTAACAATACCATACTGTATATGGGCGTATTAATTCTCCTGATTATGGTGAATGTAGTGCAGTACGTGGGCGAGTGGCTGTATAAAAAGCTGCTGTAGTGATGTGATAATGATATTCGGGAAAGGATAGAATAAAATGACACCATGCGAGAAAGCCTTATGGCTGGAGACGCTGCTGGATCTGCCGCGCCGGCCTGTGGGTATACATTTTTTAATAACAAAAGAAGCTTATGATGCTTTTCCTGCGGTGGAGCCTAAAAACAGAATGTCCTACTGCACTATGGTAAGAAAGGCATCTCAGGGCATTATGCAGAAAGCCCACCTTGGTCACATGGCATGTGGCGGAGGAGCGGCGGCGCTGGGACTGTCGGAGCCTACAGAAGAAATGAAGGACGGTACACGACGTCTGAAGCAGGGAGCTTACCTGGATCTGGGAGTGTGCCGCAAGATGTCAAAGAACATGGTTTATTGCTGCCATAAAGCTTACGGTGTAGGAATTGCACCTTTAGGAGAATGCGACGTGGAGCCTGATGTGGTAATTATCATCTGCAATCCATTTAACGCTATGAGAATTGCGCAAGGTTACGCATATCGCAGCGGTCATTTGAAGGATATCTGTTTTTCCGGGATGCAGGCTATATGTCAGGAATGCACCTCAAGGCCATTTGAGACTGATTCCATAAATCTGTCGATGATGTGTTCGGGAACCAGAATGCTTGCAGGCTGGAAGAAGGACGAGCTGGGCATAGGTATGCCGTATCATCTTCTTGAACAAGTCATTGAAGGGCTTAAGTCCACGGTGAATCCTCTGGAACGAAATAAGGAAAAAGAGAAGATCGCTTTACGTATGGAGGAAAGAGGTCTTTTAGGCCAGCTGGACATTGTAATGAACAAGAATTATGATGATGGCTGCTATAGGGGAGGACCTGCCGGAAAACCGGGGGAAAAGAATAGGCAGTTATAAAGATAAAAACCTG
>JALFXR010000059.1 GCA_022787405.1 Bacillota bacterium | reverse complement strand
AGGAGCTTACGGCGGCGAGATGAAGGATATCGTGGCTTCAGTTCACGCTGTTTCGCCTGACGGCAGCGAGGAAAGGGATTTCACAAACGAGGAGATGAAATTTGGATATCGTCACAGCGCTCTGCAGGAAAACGGCTGGATAGTCACCGATGTGACCTTTAATCTGGCTGCAGGAAACAAGGCAGAAATCGCGGCGGTGATGAAAGACCTCAATGCAAGGCGCAACGTCAAGCAGCCTGTAAACTACCCGTCGGCAGGCAGCACCTTCAAGAGGCCGGAAGGATATTTCGCCGGAAAGCTCATTGAGGACGCAGGGCTCAAGGGTCTTACAGTCGGCGGTGCTCAGGTTTCGACCCTTCACAGCGGCTTCGTAATCAACAAAGGCGGTGCCACGGCTACAGACATTCTGCAGCTCATAGCTCTGGTGCAGAACACGGTCTATGACAAATTCGGCGTCATGCTGGAACCGGAGGTGCGCATAATTGGATAATATAATATCAAAATACAGAATGGTATTTGACCATCATACACATACAGTATATTCCCACGGCAAAGGAACCATAGAGGACAACGTCAAAGAAGCTGTGGCCAAAGGACTTGAGTCTATCGCCATCACCGACCACGGACCGGGCCACCTGACCTACGGAATCGACAGAAACAAGCTGCCTCAGATGAGAGGCGAAATTGATGAGCTGCAGCTGAGATATCCTCAGATAAAGATACTCCTGGGCGTGGAGGCAAACACACTGCGGGTGGAGCCTTTCCTGGACGTAGCTCCTGAGGAAAGAAAAGACTACGACATACTGCTGGCAGGCTACCACTTCGGCATCCTTCATGCAGGCATGGTGCCAAACTATCTGAACAGGCACACGGGACTTTTTGGCGGTGACACCTCCACACTGAAGGTAAAGAACACGGCTATGATTCTGGATGCCCTGTACTACAACGAAGAGCAGGGAAATCATATAGACGTGCTCACACACCCGGGGGACAAAGGACCTTTTGATATAGAAGATATCGCCAGAGCCTGCGCCGACACGGGTACACTTATTGAAATCAACGACAAGCATCATCATCTGACAGTGGATGAGATAAAAACAGCCGCTGCCTTTGATGTCAAATTTATAATCGGAAGCGATGCGCACATACCGTCAAAAGTGGGCTCCTTCGAGGGACCTCTGGCCAGAGCTCTGGAAGCAGGGCTTGATCCGGCACGCATCGTAAACATAAAGGAAATCTGAAGGGAAACTTAATAAAATCTGATGGAAGTAGTAATTATCACGGGACTTTCCGGTGCCGGCAAAACCAAGGCGGCGGACTGGTTTGAGGACAAGGGCTATTACTGTATCGACAACATGCCCCCGGCCCTCATAAAAAATTTCATAGACCTTTCTCTGGCGGGCTCCAAGAATGTAAAAAAGGCGGCCTTTGTCATCGACGTGCGGGGCGGCAGGTTTTTCGGAGACCTCAAGAGCAGCATAGCAGCCCTGGAGGCAGACCAGAATGTGGATTTTAAAATTCTTTTCATAGAGGCTTCTGACGAGACACTGATCAGGAGATACAACGAAACCCGCAGGACCCATCCGCTTTCTACGGCGGCCATCACCAAAGAGGTCATTGAGGAGGAGCGCAGGCAGCTCAGCGAGCTGAGAGCATATGCTAACTACATCATCGACACTTCCACCCTCAAGGTGGCGGAGATGAATTCCGAGCTGGACAGGCTTTTTACCAAAGGCGGCAAGGACAGCACTTTCGTCCTCAACATCATGTCCTTCGGCTACAAGCACGGCATACCCCTTGAAACCGACTGGACTCTGGACGTGCGCTTTATCCCCAACCCTTATTATGTGCCCAGCCTTAAGAAGCTGACGGGAAATAATAAAAAAGTTTCTCAGTACGTCCTGAAACACGATATTACCAAAGAGTTCATCAACCGTACTGCTGAGCTGATTGAAAAGCTGATTCCGTGCTATATCAAGGAGGGCAAGTACAGCCTCACCATAGCTGTAGGCTGCACCGGCGGCCATCACCGTTCAGTGGCGGTGGCTAACGAACTTCACAGAATTTTTACTGAGCAGGGACGCAGAGTTACCCTTGAACATCGCGACCT
The DNA here is from genome assembly GCA_022787405.1 of Bacillota bacterium. Classification (GTDB taxonomy): domain Bacteria; phylum Bacillota; class Clostridia; order Peptostreptococcales; family Anaerovoracaceae; genus SUG1106. The sequence goes on along the minus strand of JALFXR010000059.1, from coordinate 1,361 downwards.
GTAATGGTATAATAGATGTGTATGTAGTAATTCGTGTTTAAATTTCTGTTAATATTTTTAAGAAAAAAGGAGATAAACATGGAAAAATTAATTATCAGTGCATGTATTTGCGGCGCAGAAGTTACTAAGGAACAGAACCCTAACGTGCCTTACACTGTAGAGGAAATCGTAAGAGAGGCTAAGTCCGCTTATGACGCAGGCGCTTCCCTTATTCACCTTCACGTAAGATGGGACGACGGTACTCCTACTCAGGACAAGGGCAGATTCCAGGAATGTATCGACGCTATCAGAAAGGAATGTCCTGATGCAATCATCCAGCCTTCAACAGGCGGAGCAGTTGGTATGACTGACCTCGAAAGATTACAGTCCACAGAAGTGGTTCCTACACCTGAAATGGCTACACTTGACTGCGGTACCTGCAACTTCGGCGGAGACGAAATTTTCGTAAACACTGACAATACAATTGTAAACTTTGCTAAGATCATGCAGGAAAGAGGCATCAAGCCTGAATGCGAAGTATTCGACAAGGGTATGATCGACATCGCTATGAAGACAGCTTACAAGAAGGGCTACTTAGTAAAGCCTATTCACTGGGACTTCGTTCTCGGCGTTCAGATGTCAGCTACTATCAGAGATCTGGTATACATGGTAGAATCCATTCCTGAAGGTTCAACCTGGACTGCAACAGGCCTCGGCAAGAACGCATGGCACATTGCTGCTGCTACAATCGCACTTGGCGGACACGTAAGAGTTGGTTTCGAAGACAACCTTTACATGGAAAAGGGCGTTCTGGCAGAATCCAACGGCCAGATGGTTGAAAAGGTAGTTCAGCTGGCTAAGTTACTCGGCAGAGAAGTTGCTACTCCTGCTGAAGCTAGAGAAATCCTCGGCTTAGCTCCTCTGAAATAGTCAGAATCGGGTAATCGGCCGGTATTCGGCTGGAGTCCGGCAATAATTACATAACGACGAGCAAAATCGCCGGAGACAGATGATGTTATCCGGTGATTTTTCTTTTATGGGATGGCATGTTTATTGCAGTACTATTATTGCAGAAAATTACTTAGGAGGTAGTAAAAATGGCGAAGTGGGTATACATGTTTTCTGAAGGAGATGCAGGCATGAGAAATCTCCTGGGCGGCAAGGGCGCCAACCTTGCAGAGATGACCAGACTTGGTCTTCCTGTACCTCAGGGATTCACCATAACTACGGAAGCATGCACTCAGTATTACGAAGACGGCCGTCAGATAAACGATGAGATAAAGGCTCAGATAGACCAGGCCGTAACTAAAATGGAGGAAATAACCGGAAAGAAATTCGGAGATAAAGAAAATCCTCTGCTGGTATCTGTCCGCTCAGGTGCG
>JALFXR010000010.1 GCA_022787405.1 Bacillota bacterium | reverse complement strand
AAGGGCAACCAGACTAATCCGGCTGCCCCATTTCTTTTTGCTATTTAGTTTTTACCAGACCCCAGCTGCAGCCCCCAATTGCAGCCCCCAGTTTACCATATTATGGGACAAGCTTCGTTAAAAAATCATCCCCCAAGAAACTTTGATTACCCGTTTTTTGATGCTTAAATTAATGTATGTCATGCTTTTCTAAGGCAGCCTTTTGCCGCAGTACGGACAATAAGTGTATTCTTCCTTGGCCTTTTCCTCATCAGCCTTTCTTTCCTCTTCGGCAAATGCCGTATCTCTTATTACGCCTTCCACCACCGCCTTCTCACGCACTATGGATACCTGTTCCATAAATCCAGCCGAAAGAATACCTGTGGGAATGGCCACAATTCCTACTCCCAGAAAAGTAAGCAGTGTTCCACATATTTTTCCTGCCAATGTCACAGGCACTATATCGCCGTATCCCACGGTCAGCAGAGTGTTGGCAGCCCACCAGAAACCCGAAAATGCATTTGCGAAAGCCTCCGGCTGAGCTTCATGCTCCAGGTTGTACATCATCAGTGACGATGCTATCATAAGGATAAACACTATAAAAATGGACGAAAGCAGCTGACCCTGTTTTTTTCTGATTACATCTCCGATAACCCTCAGCGGGTCCGCATAATGATGAATTCTGAAAACCCTGAGGATTCTTATGATTCTGAACATTCTCAGTGCTCCGCCGCCTGATGCTGCCAGGAAAGGCACACAGGAGAGCAGATCCACCAGCCCGGCCCATGAAAAGATAAATCTGAGACGTGCCCTGGCAGGACTCATGTTTTCATAGAGATAATCTGCTGTCCATATTCTCAGCAGATAGTCTATAGCAAAGAAAACCACCGTTATACATTCAATCACCCATATAGCCTTCTCATAAGAATCTGCTTCTTGAAAAGTATCGAATATGGCGATAAAAATGTTCACAGCCACAGCTATTACAAGGGCAAAGTCATAAGCTCTGCTAGGGAAATCAGAAAGGTTTCCCACCTGAATAATTGTAAAAATTCTTTTTCTGTTCATAGCGTTACCTCTTCAGCACATAGCTGTCATTCAAAAGCGTCGTTCCGTATATAAAAAGTATGTCCTGTCTGTCAAAGTCTATGAACTGGTCCAGATATGACCATTTGATGTAGCGCAGATCTACCAGTGTGATTCTTGCATAATCTGAAAGCAGAAGAGGTGCAAGGCTGCTGCCGAAGGAATCGCGGAATATAATAAGTTCCCTGTCTGTTTCCTTTGCCGCATCAGGATTTTCAACGGTAATCAGCGCTGTTGCTCCCGAAAGAAACACGTCGTAAGGATCCCTTCCCGAAAGCTTTTCAAGGTCGTATACCCTTCCCTCTTCATTGGTTTCATAGTTGAATGTCCTGCATCCGTCTATCATATCATCAGTCATGTATATAAGAGACTCCGCCTTTAGGGGCAGTCCCGACTGACCTTTGTAAACACCCGCAAATTTATCATCTGCAGTAATAGGTTTCAGATCGTCCAGACCCGCAAGTTCAAGCCCCATGGTCTGCCCTAATGCCTCTGCAGCCGGAAGGATTTTTTCCTGCCTCCAGTGAAGATCAGTCTTGTAATATGCGTCAGCATTGAGAGCCGACGTAAGATCAATGTACCGTGCATAGTCCATCTCCCTTATGACCTGTGCAAATATCCTGTCATAATCTATCCGAGGACATCCTTTTTCATCGGCAAGATAGTAACCCTTGTCCGGTATCACCGAAATAAACACCCTTCCCTCTTTGGCTGAATCGGTTTCCTGAATAAAGCTTTCATATACCTGTCCGAAGATGCCGGTCGCATTGGAAACGGACTTCTCGCTGTAGGGATAGAGTATTTTGGCAGCATGACCATCCTGCACATAAATATCGTTGTTATCCTTTTTCATAAAAAGGCCGTATTCTGAAAGTGCCTTCAGGCTTCTCAGCTGTTCTCTCAGAGGGAACTGGTCTGCGGTGTATTTTTCCACATCTGACTCCAGCTGTCCGCTGAGAAGGTTTTCCATGCTTATTTCGGGCTTCTGAGCCAGTGGTCTTCGTTCACTCTGTGAATACTCCTTGTCAGGAGCAAACCAGCATGCCGCAGTAATTGTAAAAAATACCGCAGCAATTACAATCAGTTTAATGTTTTTCATCTCTGCCGTCCTCCTAGAATCTGAAATAAAGGAACGGATTGTAGGAACCGTCCGCCAGATATGCTGTCACCAATAAAAGCAAAATGACTGCTGCAGCAGGTTTAAGCTTCTCAGCGTATCTGAAAGTCGAAAATTTCTTCGCTATTGGAGTGGAGGCAGCAATGCTGACTATAAACAGAACCCCAAAGCTTCTGATGTAATAGCTGCTTAGAACGCCTGTCAGCGGAATCGCTCCACCTCCGGCGCTGCCAACGCCTATCATGGCACCCAAAAAAGACATTGCCTCTCCGATGCTTTCCCCATTGAAAATCACCATACTGAAAAGAACCAGAACTATGGTATACAGATGCTGTGCCCATCCGGGAAGCTTGTCCAGCACTCTTCCCAGCCAGAGTTTTTCTGCCATGAGAAGTACTCCGAAATACAAGCCCCAGACAAGGAATGTCCATTGTACACCATGCCAGAGACCTGTCAGTGCCCATACTACAAATATATTGAAAATCCAGCGCCCGCGGCTTACTCTGTTGCCTCCCAGCGGAATATATACATATTCCCTGAACCACCCGCCCAGAGTCATATGCCACCTGCGCCAGAACTCTGTTATACTCTTCGAAATGAATGGATAATTGAAGTTCTCCGGAAAAGAAAATCCGAAAATACGTCCCAATCCGATAGCCATGTCGCTGTATCCGCTGAAGTCAAAATATATCTGCATGGAAAACGCCAGAGCATATGCCCAGTAAAAGATTACCGACCTCTCATCTGCAGCAGTACCCTGGAATATAGATACAAACTGCCCCAGATTGTTGGCAAGCAGCACCTTCTTGGCCAGTCCGAAAACGAAACGGCATGCGCCCTCATAAATGTCCTCTGCCGATGTCTTTCTCTTAAGAGAGTCGAGCCTGTCCTCCACTGTGGAATAAACTACTATAGGTCCGGCTATAAGCTGCGGAAACAAAGACACATACATGGCAAAATCTCTCAGATTCTTCTGCGGTCTGATGTTTCCCCTTTTCAGGTCTATAGTATAGCTGAGAATCTGGAAGGTATAGAAACTTATTCCCGCAGGCAGGGCACTTCCTGCAAATCCCCCCTTGAACCATACCAGAAGCCCCAGGCAGATGGCCGCAGACAGGTAAAAACAACCCTTGTGCTTTGGCACCGTCAGGCCCAGAGCCCATGCCGCAATTATGGTCACAACCATCACCGGAAGCATTTTAGGTTCACCGTATCCGTAAAAAAACAAACTGGCCAGCAGCAGAATGCTATTGGCCATTTTTTTCGGAACGATGAAATATAGCAGTATTACTGTCGGCAAGAAGTAGTATAAAAACGGTATGCTTGAAAAAATCATCTTTCCCTCTCTATCTTTCTATCTCTTCTTGCTTACATCGAGACTGCCGCCGCAGACCTTTTTAAAGGCAGACACCATCTCCTTGCCTGTAACTGTATCCTCAAACTGGCTGCTCACCATTATTAGCATTACCAGATCATCATATGCAGCAACCCTTACATCATCTGCCTCCACACAAATCCACTTGGCAGGATTGATGCCATTAAGCATTTCATCAGCGACATCAGCCGCATATTTACTCTTTTTTACACGCACTACTACCAGTGAATATGCCTGAGAACCCATCATAGATTCCGAATATGCGGCTTCCTTTACCTTATCACTGTCGGCAAGCCCTGTCACCGCTGTAAACATATCTCCATCCGACAAATCAAGTTCCGTGGTTTCAAGAGGAAGCTCCACAGATTTCTTAGCGTAGATTTTATCTATGATTTTAGAAGGACTTCCTGAAGGAGCTGAAGGCTTTGCTTCTTCCTCAGGGGTTTCTTCCTTCTTATTATCTTCCTTTGGTGCTGAAGGCTTGGAAACTGTATTGCCGTCTCCTTTATTTTCTGACCCGGAGTTCTTGTCTGCATCTTCCTGAGCCGCATCTCCGTCCTCAGTATCACCATCTGCTTCTTCAACATCGGTGTCACCATCCGCCTCTGTATCCGTATCACCCTGTTCCACCTGGGTTGTCTGGTCATCTGCAGTCGTTTCCTTGTCATCACTGTTACCACAGGCTGTAAATGAAGTCATCACCATAGCAAGTGTCAAAATTAAAATAAGCAGTTTTTTCATTTGTGTCTTTTCTCCTTAAAATTTTTTCCTAAACTTTTTCCTAAATCAATGTAAGTATCAGAAGCAGCATCACTCCGGGAATTCCAAGAACTCCTACGATTGCCGCACTTATCAGGTTAAGCGGTATCATCAGACCGAATCCGGCTCCCAATGCATTAATAATCAGAATCGCGAGGCCTCCTATGACGCTGCTTGCCGCCAGCTTAAGCACATGCTTAAGAGGCCATAAAAAAATCTTTCCCACAAGAAATATCAGGACAATCGCCCCCACATATGTAAGAAAAACTCCCATCTGTACACCCATATTACCCCTCCATATATCAGTGTTTCAGCTATTACTCCGTCGATTTTGTATAAAATATGTGGCTTTGGAATAAAATAGAATTAAATAACCCAGAAAGGCATGGTACCATATGAAATTAAAACAATCCGCCATCTCCCAGGATGAAATTCTTTTAAACTCACTCCAGTCTGCCAGAATTGATCTGGAAAAGGCAACGGACCTTTTTAACGAACTGACAGATGATACCGCCGTAGATTATGCCTCCTACAGCCTTCTCGCCGCCAGGGCCAAGTATTCCTACCTGCTAAAGCTGGCCAAGGAAAAAAAGCTCTCACTCTGATTAGTCAGAGTTCTCTTCTGCCCTCAAGAGATTTGAGCAACGTAACCTCGTCAGCATATTCCAGGTCACCGCCCACAGGTATACCGTGTGCAATTCTGGTAACCTTAATGCCTGCCGGTTTAATGAGTCTGGCTATGTACATTGCGGTAGCCTCTCCCTCTATGTTGGGATTGGTGGCGATTATAAGTTCCTTTACATCGTTGACCTGAAGTCTCTGGATCAGGGATTTCAGGTTGATATCTTCCGGACCGATACCCTCCATGGGCGAAATAACACCATGGAGAACATGATACAGGCCGTTAAACTCCTTGATTCTTTCCATCGCCATAACATCCCGTGGATTTTCAACCACACAAATCACATCTCTCCGGCGTGAAGGATCGCTGCAAATAGCGCAGGGATCCTCGTCAGTCAGGTTGCCGCAGACGGAGCAGTATTTCATCTCTCTCTTGGCATAGGTTATGGCCTCTGCCAGCTGCTGCGCCTCCCTGTCCTCCAGTGCGAGGATGTGGAAAGCTAGCCTCTGGGCCGACTTGTTTCCAATGCCCGGCAGTTTGGAAAGTTCATTTATTAATTTGGCAAGTGGTTTAGGATATTGCTTCATTTCTACCTACACAATACACTCAGCCATATTGGCTGAAAGGTTACATAGTTTGGATTTTTTTATTAATAATTTCATTGCAATTTCTGTAAATGTCTACAGCCCCGGAATTCCCAGACCACCTGTCAGCTTGCCCATCTCTGCACTTGATTTCTAATCAATCTGTCTGTGGCCTTCGTTTACAGCAACTATAATCATGTCCTGAAGCATTTCCACATCATCAGGATC
>JALFXR010000252.1 GCA_022787405.1 Bacillota bacterium | reverse complement strand
GCATTTGCCTTTTCTTCGTCAGGCAGAACCTCAACCCTTCCTCTGCCGATTACGCTCTCGTAAGCCATAGTGCAATATCCCTTTTCTTCATCGTACTTCAGTTTATGTTCGCAGTCCATTTCGAATGATACACAGTTATTCCTATCTATCAGCTCTGTCTTATAGCCTTCCAACGCACTGTGAAAATAAAGAACGATTTTCCCTTCTTTTTCCCCTATGCCGAAATTAAGAGGCAGGATATACGGATAATCTCCATCGTTAAAAGCCAGCCTGCAAACATCGCAGCGCGACATTATTTCAAGTATTTCATTTTTGTCTGTTATCTCTCTGTCATATCTTCTCATTGGATATTGCTTATTCTCCAAGTGCTGTTTTCTGAGCAACTACAGTAGTTTTATTATAACATTCAAATGCATCATCTACCAGCTTTTTGTCCGGTTTAGGAGTGACAAGACTTACAAGCGGAACTATAATGAGCCCGCCAAGCATTGCAATTGCACCCATGTTTATCGGTGACTGCATGATTGCCGGAAGACTTGTTCTGGCAAACATATTGATAAATGTCAGACCGCAGCCCCAGATAAACGATACCCAGCATGCTGCCACTGTTGTCTTCTTCCAGTAGAGTGAATACAGGAACGGTGCCAGGAAAGATCCTGCAAGTGCTCCCCAGGATACACCCATAAGCTGTGCGATAAAAGTTACAGAACTCTTGTACTGAACCAGTGCAATGATTGCAGAAATCGCAATAAATACTACGATGAAACTGCGAATAACCATAACCTGTTTCTTCTCGTTCATATCTTTTACGATGTTATCCTTGATAAAATCTATAGTCAGCGTGGAGCTTGATGCTATTACCAGGGAAGACAAAGTAGACATGGATGCGGACAGTACCAGAATCACTACCAGTGCAATCAGCATCGGACTTAAACTTTCCAGCATGGTCGGAATAACAGAGTCGTATCCATTAGCAGCAATGTCTATTTTATCTGAGAACAGGCGGCCAAAACCTCCCAGGAAGTAACATCCACCCGCTACAACAAGAGCGAAAAGTGTGGAAATAATGGTTCCCTTCTGGATTGCACTCTCATCTTTTATTGCATAGAATTTCTGTACCATCTGAGGAAGTCCCCATGTACCAAGGGAAGTAAGTATAACGACAAACAGCAGGTTCAACGGATCCGGTCCAAAGAATGATGCAAATACACCCGGTGCGGATGAAACATTTTCATCAGTAATCTGTGCAAGACTCTGATATGCTTCCATGAATCCACCTTTGCTTAAAAGTACAGCTGCTATAACTGCAACAATGCCTGCCAGCATAATCATACCCTGGATAAAATCGTTAATTGCAGTAGCCATGTAGCCGCCGGCGATTACATATACAGCAGTAAGCACTGCCATCAGTATTATACATACAGAATAATCGATGCTGAAGGCCATTCCGAAAAGTCTGGAAAGGCCATTGTACAGAGATGCCGTATACGGAATCAGAAATACAAAAATAATCAGTGAAGCACATAGTTTAAGAGATTTGCTGTTAAATCTTCGTCCGAAAAACTGTGGCATTGTGGCTGAATCGAGATGCTGAGTCATGATTCTTGTTCTTCTTCCGAGAACCACCCACGCAAGAAGAGAACCGATTATGGCATTTCCTATACCTGCCCATGTAGCAGCAATACCGTATTTCCATCCGAACTGACCTGCATATCCTACGAATACTACAGCCGAAAAGTAAGATGTGCCATATGCGAAAGCTGTAAGCCAAGGACCTACAGAACGTCCTCCCAATACGAAACCGTTTACATCTGTTGCTGTTTTGCGGCAATACAAACCTATACCAACCATCAGTGCAAAGTATGCCAGGAGTAAAACTATTTTTAACATTTTTTCGTTCCTCTTCTTTCATGTGAATAAAACATCCAGCGAGCTTTGCTTATTTATCATTAATTATTTTAAAGCTTCCAGAGAGGCCAGTTTGAATCCCTTTGACTCAAGTATTTTCACTGCTTCTGAATCACTATTAGTACGAATTATCATATAGGCCACATCTGTCTTCTTTCCCAGAATAGTATACATATACTCGATATTTATTCCTTCGGAACCAAGGACACCTATCATATTTGCCAGCATACCCGGTTCATCCCTTACTTCTACGGCGAGAACATCTGTGATTGTGCAGACATAGTTTTCACTCTTCAGAATGGTGACTGCGTTGAAAACATCATCAACAATAATACGAACAATACCGAAATCAGCCGCTTCAGCTACGGATATAGCGCGAAGGTTGATTTTCTGTGCAGAAAGAACTGCTGCAAACTCAGCAAGCTTTCCCGGACGGTTTTCAAGAAATACGGAAATCTGTTTAATTGTCATGATTTTTTCCTCCTATTTATTATCCCTGATAAAGGTTACGTCTGTCTATAACACGAACTGCTTTGCCTTCACTTCTCACAATTGTCTTAGGAGCAACAAGCTTCACCTTTGCATAAATACCGAGCATAGCTTTCAGTCCGCTCACAAGTTCCTTCTCTTTTTCCGATACAACGCTTAAGTTGTCTGAGAACATCTCCGGTGTCATTTCTACCTGAACTTCAATGGTATCGCTGTTATTTTCTCTTGATACAATAATCTGATAGTTGGCCGGATATCCCTGATTCATAAGAACAGTTTCAATCTGTGACGGGAATACATTTACGCCTTTAACGATGAGCATATCGTCGCTTCTTCCAAGAGGTTTGCTCATCTTGACAAGGGTCCTTCCGCATGAACATTTCTCTTCACTAAGGATACAGATGTCACGTGTACGATATCTCATGAGAGGAAACGCTTCCTTTGAAATGCTGGTGAATACGAGCTCACCCTTCTCGCCATAAGGAAGAACTTCTCCTGTAACAGGGTTGATAATTTCAGGAATGAAATGGTCTTCGTTTACATGCATGCCGGTCTGCTCTTCACATTCAAAGGATACCCCCGGTCCTGAAATCTCTGTAAGCCCATAAATATCATATGCTTTAATACCGAGCTTCTCTTCGATATCATGACGCATTTCTTCTGTCCAGGCTTCTGCTCCGAAAATGCCAGCTTTCAATTTAATCTGATCACGAACGCCCTTCTCATGAATGCTTTCTGCAAGGTAAGCAGCATAAGATGGCGTACAGCAAAGAATAGTGGAGCCCAGGTCAGTCATAAACTGAATCTGTCTCTCAGTATTGCCAGAGGACATAGGCAGCGTCAGACATCCCACTTTATGAGAACCGCCATTTAATCCGGGACCGCCGGTAAACAGTCCGTAGCCGTAGCTTACATGGCATACATCCTCTTTGGTTCCGCCAGCAGCTACGATTGCTCTGGCACAGCAGTCTTCCCAGAGATCTATGTCGTTCTGGGTATAGAAAGCAACCACACGTCTTCCCGTAGTTCCGCTGGTAGACTGAATACGAACACATTCTGAAAGCGGTCGTGCAAGCAATCCGTATGGGTACTCATTTCTTAAATCATCTTTTTCGATGAAAGGTAATTTATGTAGGTCATCAACCGACTTGATGTCTTCTGGAGTAAGACCTTTTTCCTCCATTCTCTTTCTGTACATTGGAACGTTATCCCAAACGTTCTTAACCTGTTTTACAAGTCTTTCACTCTGGATCCTGCGAATCTCTTCTCTGGATGCGCACTCAATCTCCGGTTGATAATATCTGCTCATCTCTTTTAAATCTCCTTGTCGTTTATAACTAGTTGTTTATCATTAACCTCTTCCGAGAGCAAATGCTTTTTTATTCATCTCTACAAATTTGGCCGGAACGCACTGTTCAATTGCGCTGAGCCATTTTTCTTCAGGCATATCAAAAAATCTTGAAAGTCTCCCCATGAGAACCAGGTTTACTGCCTTTGAAGAGCCTGCCTGTTCTGCAAGAGAAAGACAATCCATGGCTTCAACTGCTATTCCCTTTGCTTTCATTTTTTCAATCAGGTTTTCCGGATAAGCTGCAGCACCTGTGATTACCGGCATAGGGTCAATTTCCTGTGTATTTACAACGATACGTCCACCTTTTTTAAGATATTCCACATAACGCGCCGCTTCAAGTTTTTCAAAGGAAACAATGAAGTCTGCCTCGCCTTTGTCTATAATAGGTGAGTAAACCTTATCACCAAACCTTACATATGTAACCACGCTTCCACCGCGCTGACTCATGCCATGTACCTCGGATACCTTTACATCATACCCCTCGTTAAGAAGAAGATGTCCTAAAATTTTGCTGGCAAGGAGGGAACCCTGTCCGCCTACACCAACAATCATTATATTCTTTGTCATTTTCCTATTCCTCCCCGCTCTGCAATGCATCAAACTTGCACAGCTGCTGACATACACCGCAGCCTACGCACTGTGTCGTATCAATTACAGCTTTTTTTTCTTTTATACTGATTGCCGGACATCCGAGGCGCATACAGGATTTGCATCCGACACAAAGATCAGATTCAACCTTCAGCGGAGCTTTATGTTTTACATACTTAAGAAGTGCACACGGACGGCGGCTTATGATTACAGACGGTTCTTCTGCTGCAAGCTCTTCCTTTAATACCCGGTCACATTCATCCAGATTATAAGGATCAACTACGGATACCCTGTTAAAGCCCATGGCTTTGCACAATGCCTCAAGATCAATCTTTCCTGCAGGTTCACCTTTGATATTATATCCGGTGGTAGGATTCTGTTGATGCCCCGTCATACCTGTAATGGAATTATCCAGGATGATAACGGTAGAATTACTCTGGTTATATGCAACATTGGCAAGTCCTGTCATGCCGGAATGCATGAATGTGGAATCACCGATTACAGCTACAGTCTTGCCTTCGCTTTCCTTGCCGGCGGCCTTGTTAAATCCATGAACTGCACTAATGGAAGCGCCCATGCAGAGAGTCATGTCCATGGCAGCCAGCGGAGCAACCGCACCGAGGGTATAGCATCCTATATCTCCAAGGACTGTACACTTATTCTTGGAAAGCGTATAGAATAAACCTCTGTGAGGACAGCCTGCACACATTACAGGAGGTCTTCCCGGAAGCTGTTCGCCAAGAGAACAGAACTCTGCTTTTTTCCCGGCGGTCTTTTCGGCAATTAGATTCTGTGAAAACTCCCCGCAGATTGGAAGCAGATCTTTTCCTGACAATTTAAGGCCAAGCTGTCTGCAATGATTCTCGATAACAGGATCCAGCTCTTCTATGACAATGAGTTTGTCCACTTTTGCCGCAAAGTCCATAATCAGTTTCACCGGCAGAGGGTTTACCATACCGAGTTTGAGGATGCTGGCATTGTCGCCGTAAACCTCTTTCGCATACTGGTAACTTGTAGAAGAAGTAATTATACCGACTGAAGTCCCGCCCATCTCAACACGATTCAGTGGGCTTGTCTCAGCATATTCGGTCAGCTTTGCGGTACGCTCTTCTACGAATGGATGCCTCGGAATGGCATTGCCGGGCATCATTACATATTTCTTAATATTTTTTTCGTATGGCTTTTTTTCAGGAACCACGCGCTCGCCCAGTGTCACAACACTCTGGGAATGAGCTATCCTGGTACACATTTTTATTATAACAGGAGTATCATAGGTTTCAGAAATTTCATATGCTGTTCTGACAAACTCCAGTGCTTCTTCAGAATCAGATGGTTCAAGCATTGGTACCTTGGCTGCGATTGCATGATGACGTGAATCCTGTTCGTTCTGGGAGGAATGCATGCCTGCATCGTCTGCCACGCAGATAATCATACCTGCATTAACACCTGTATACGAACATGTGTAGAGAGGATCCGCCGCTACATTCAGACCCACATGCTTCATGCCGCAGAAACTTCTCTTACCTGCCAGACAGGCTCCAAAAGCAACTTCCATCGCAACCTTTTCGTTTGGCGCCCACTCACAATAAACTCCATCATACTTTGCAATCTCCTCGGTGACTTCCGTGCTTGGGGTCCCGGGGTAACTGGATACAACACTGCATCCGGCTTCGTATAATCCTCTGGCAAATGCCTGATTACCCAACATTAACTGTTTCATTGATATATCGATTCTCCTTTCAAATATCGCTTTTGTCGCTTTCCTTTTTTTCTTCACTCTCTTCCAGACGTCTGAATGACTTTTCCAGCATTCCGGTTCCGCCATTCAGTACACGATTGACACGGCTGATAGTAGCTGTACTTGCACTTGTGACGCTCATAATGTCCGAATAAACTTTATCCTGGTATAGCATTTTAGCTACATCGAAACGCTGCTCAATTGCGCGAAGTTCCGTTTCAGCACAGATATCTTCAAAAAAATCCATGCATTCTTCTATGGTCTCCAGTTGAAGAACAGCCTTGTACATGTCTTCTTTTCTGGTTCCCTTGAAATTCTTTTTCATATAAACACCTTTAAACACCTTTCTCCTGCAAGATGCAAAAGCTTCCTGCTTACGAAATTACATATTATTGTTCATTTTATCACTTTTATCACCAATCGTAAACAATTATTTTTTATATCTTTAAAGGGTTAAAACTTTATTGACTTTAACAGGCAAATATGCTATTTTGTTTTATAGTCTTATAGTGCAAAAAGCACGAAAAAGAAAGGAAAGTATTATGCCTGTTACTGATTTACTTGAGCGAAATCATAAATTATACGGGGACGAGGTCGCCCTTGTAGAATTAAACCCGTCTGTGAAGGACACTAAGAGAACAAGCTGGAGAGAATACAGCCTGGTGCAGGCCACTTCTTTTGAACCCTACAGAAGAGAAATCACATGGAGTGTCTTTGACGAAAAAGCAAACCGCGTTGCGAATATGCTCATCAACCGCGGTATAAAAAAAGGAGACCGCGTAGCCATACTTATGTTTAACTGTCTGGAATGGCTTCCTATTTACTTCGGAATTCTTAAGAGCGGGGCTATCGCGGTTCCTTTCAACTTCCGTTTTGATTCAGATGAAATAAAATATTGTGCCGATCTGGCGGAAGTTCACGCCCTGTTCTTTGGGCCTGAATTTATCGGACGTATTGAAGCAATTGAAGAGGATCTGGCAAAGGGACGACTTCTCATTTATGTGGGCGATACCTGTCCGACCTTTGCTGAAAGCTATCGTGAAATGGTTGCTGACTGTTCCAGCCAGCCTCCGCTTATTCGTCTGGAAGAAGAAGATGATGCAGCAATCTACTTTTCGTCTGGAACCACAGGATTTCCTAAGGCTATTTTACATAACCACGAAAGCCTTACCCAAGCTGCTCAGATGGAACAGAAACATCACCTGACGGATAGGAACGATATCTTTCTCTGTATTCCTCCCCTCTATCATACCGGTGCGAAATTTCACTGGATGGGAAGTCTTTGCGCAGGAAGCAAGGCGGTTCTTCTTAAAGGTACTACACCGGAAATCATTCTTGATGCTATTTCCAAGGAAAAATGCACTATTGTATGGCTTCTGGTTCCATGGGCTCAGGATATCCTGAATGCGCTGGACAGAGGAGATATAAAGCTTGAGGATTACGAGCTAAGCCAGTGGAGACTGATGCATATAGGTGCACAGCCTGTTCCGCCGTCACTGATCAGACACTGGAAAGAATACTTTCCTAATCATCTATACGATACTAACTATGGTCTCTCCGAATCCACCGGTCCGGGCTGCGTTCATCTCGGTATAGAAAATATTCATAAAGTCGGCGCCATCGGTGTTCCAGGATACCGCTGGCAGTGCAAGATTGTAGATGATAATCTCAAAGAAGTTCCTTTTGGAGCAATAGGTGAACTGTGTGTTAAAGGTCCCGGCGTTATGACCTGCTATTACAATGATCCTAAGGCTACTGAAGAAACCCTTGTAGATGGATGGCTCCGCACCGGAGATATGGCTATGCAGGATGAGGACGGTTTCTACTTTCTGGTAGACCGGAAGAAGGATGTAATCGTCAGCGGCGGTGAAAATATATATCCTGTACAGATAGAAAACTTCCTGAGCAATTACGAAAAAGTCAACGATGTTGCAGTTATCGGCCTTCCTGACCCGCGTCTTGGTGAGATTACAGGCGCCATAATTTCCATCAAAGAAGGCATGTCCTGCACTGAAGAAGAAATCGAAGAGTTCTGCAAGGGTCTTCCAAGATACAAGAGGCCTAAGAAGATTATCTTCGCAGATGTTCCAAGAAATGCTACCGGCAAAATTGAAAAGCCTGCCCTTCGAAAAAAATACGGAGCAGAGCAGCTGGTTGCTCAGCAGAACAGAGGTTAAAAGTTTAAAGTAAGAGCTGTCGCAATGCGGCAGCTCTGTTTTAATCGGACTATTGATGCCCGGCTGTTCTATTTTGACAGCAGCGCAATGCACTCCGTATGCTTGGTCATTGGAAAATTATCAAAAGGCTTCAGGTATCTGCACTTGTACCCGTAGTAATCCAGATATCTCAGGTTCTCTGCAAGAGTCTTCGGGTTGCAGGAAATATAAATTATCTCTTTAACCCCATAGCTGATAATCTTGTCCAGAGCTTTCGGCTGTATTCCCACACGCGGCGGGTCAACCACTATGACATCCGGCTTATCTGAAACTTCATTTAGAATCTTAAACACATCCCCTGCTATAAAGCGGCAGTTGTCAAGACCGTTTAACGCCGCATTTTCTCTGGCGGCACCTACCGCCTCCTCCACCAGTTCAATCCCAAGAACCTCTTTGGCTTTTAATGCCAGCACCTGACTTATGGTTCCCGTGCCGCAGTAAAGGTCAAAGACTTTTTTCCCTTCAAAAGAGTCTACCAGTGCAAGAGCTTCTGTATAAAGTCTTTCGGCAGCCTCCACATTGGTCTGGAAAAATGAAAAAGCGCTCACTTTGAAGTCAAGCCCCAGAAGCTTTTCCATGTAGTAATCCCTGCCATACAGTATTTTCAGTGAATCCGGTACTACAGCATCTGCCAGGCTGTCACAGTATGTCCTAAGAATACCGACGATGTTATTATCAAGAGTTAACGATAATAACATTTCCGTAAACCGCTCCTCATCAAAGCCTTTCTCTGATGTAGTTACAATATTTACGAGCAGTTCTCCCGTTCTGATGCCTTTTCTTATTATAAGATTTCTCAAAAGACCGCTGTGGCTACGCTTGTGGTAGAAGGTATAGCCCCTTTCCACAGAGAAATCAAGTACAGCCTTTAATATTATATTAAAATCAGGATCCACCAGCTGGCAGCTGTCAACTGTGACTATGGACATGAAGTTTTTCTTGCGGTGCATTCCCAGGGTCATTTCCCCGTCCTTGACGAAATCTCCAAAGGTGTACTCCATCTTGTTTCTATAGCAGAATGCTGACGGACACCCTTCAATGGAATCTATCTTTTCAGGCGTTACGCCTTTAGCTTCAAGAAGTCTGAGTACTTCTCTTTCCTTCTCCTCCAGTTGCTTTTCATAAGGCACATCCTGATAAATACAGCCACCGCAAAACTCCCTATGTGGACATAAATCTCTAAAATCTGCCATATTTATCATAAAACTCCTTCTTGTATTCTAAAAATCTGTCTTCTTCAATTGCTTTCCTTATATTTTTCATCATGTTTACGAGGAAATGAAGGTTGTGATTTGACAGCAGCATGGCCGAAAGCATTTCGTCCGCTTTATATAAATGTCTGAGATATGCTTTGGAATAATTGCGGCATGTATAACAGTCGCACTCCTTGTCCAGAGGCTCCCAGTCTCTCTCATATTTTGCATTTTTGATATTAACTCTTCCGTGGGAAGTCATAGCCAGACCGTGACGTGCAATTCTGGTAGGAAGCACGCAATCGAACATGTCGATACCGCGTTCAACTCCCTCAAACAGATAATCAGGACTTCCTACTCCCATCAGATACCTCGGCTTTTCTTCCGGAAGATAATCCACACATTCATCCAGTATGTCCAGCATGAGTTCCTTCGGTTCTCCTACAGAAAGGCCTCCTATGGAGTATCCGGGAAGATCAAGTTCTACAACTTCCTCTGCGCTCTGCTTTCTTAAATCCTTATACATTCCGCCCTGCATGATGCCGAACAGGGACTGGCGCTCCCAGTCCTGATGATAATCCTTGCAGCGCTTAAGCCATCGGGTGGTCCTTTCAAGAGAGTCCTTTACATAGCGTCTGTCAGCAGGATAAGGTGCACATTCATCGAAGGCCATCATTATATCCGAGCCGAGAGCATTCTGAATTTCTATTGATTTCTCCGGTGTGAGCATATGTGACGAGCCGTCAATGTGAGAGCGGAACTTTACTCCTTCTTCTGTTATCTTACGGAGTTTTCCAAGAGAAAAAACCTGAAATCCGCCGCTGTCAGTTAAAATAGCGCGGTCCCAGTTCATAAACTTATGAAGACCGCCCGCCTCTCTGACAATTTCGTGGCCGGGTCTCAGGTAAAGATGATAAGTGTTGGAAAGGATAATTTCAGCCCCCATCTCCTTGACTTCTTCCGGTCTCATAGCCTTCACCGTAGCCTGAGTTCCCACCGGCATGAATACAGGTGTCTGTATATCACCGTGGGGAGTATGAACTACGCCGCGACGGGCACGGGTTCTGTTATCCTTCTTTATTAAACTGTATGTTACTGCATGTTTCATCTAAATATCCGCAGCTGCTGATTCCTGCAGCCGCCCTCCTTTACTCATTAATAAGTATCCCCGATATTTTATCATAAAACCGCAGTTTGTTCAAGCTTAGTTGGGATGTGTTTCATTCCACAGTCTGTCAGCTGTAGGACCCCATTCTTCAGCATATTTTACGCACTTGCCGCAAAGTTCCTCTGCCGATTCAGGCTGCATAAGATCTGTAGAAACAGCACCTGTTTCCCTGACCATCTTCTGCAGGATTTCAGGGTTCTCCAGCATCGGACATGGCTTAAGAAGATTGTCATTGAAAGGCTGACCCTTTCTGTAAGCTTTGAAGAGAGGCTGCTGCAGGCATTCCAGAAGTGACTTTTCCTTGATATTAGCTCCTGAATAGTGGATGAAAACGCAAGGCTCCACGTCACCGTTAGCGTTTATGTGACAGTATTTCTTTCCTGCCGCAATACATCCTGTTACAAATTCGCCGTCGTTCTGGAAGTCGATGGCAAAGAGTTCTTTACCTCCTTCCAGACCTCTGATTTCACGAATCTTATTGTACATATACTCTCTCTGTTCAGGGCTGAGAAGAAGGTCTGTTCCTGCTCCTGCACCCACAGGCATATAGTGGAAGTACCATGCGAATATGCAGCCCTTTTCGATGAGCATATCGAGGAATTCGTCACTTGTAACCGTCAGGTAGTTGGCTGATGTATAGCAAATTGAAACTCCGAAAGGAATATGGTTTTCATGCATCAGATCCATAGCTGCCAACGCCTTCTGATAATGTCCGCTGCCTCTTCTGCCGTCGTTAGACTCCTCGAATCCTTCTATACTTACTGAAACAAAGAAGTTTCCTACCCTCAGAAGATCGTCACAGAATTTCTGATCTATGAGAGTTCCGTTTGTAAATGCATGGAAGGCCACGTCCTTATGTTTCTCGCAGAGTCTGATGATATCATCTTTTCTGATTAAAGGCTCCCCGCCGGTGAAGAGATATGCATGGATTCCCAGCTCTTTACCCTCGGTTACGATTTTGTCCATTTCTTCATATGTAAGGTTAAGCTTATTGCCGTATTCTGCTGCCCAGCAACCTGTACAGTGAAGGTTGCAGGCAGTGGTAGGGTCCATGAGAATTATCCACGGAATGTTGCAGTCGTACTTTTCAGACATCTCCAGAGATGTTTTGAAGCCTCTGAAGCCGCCTTCATAGCCTGCATTAAGTGCAAAGGTTGACACAATGTGAGGATCAACCTCCTTAAGTATTCTTTCTGTATAGTGTGCCCATTTGCTGTCAGGGTCACAGGCAAGCTTTCTAAGCATTTCATAGGATGATGCCTGCCAGGAATCTCCCAGAACTTTTTCCATCTTATCTATAAGTGAGCCGAATATTTCTGAAAGGTCTTCACCATTACGCGCTTTCTTTATTATCGAATTAAGCGTAATTTCAAAGGCTTTTCTCTCCGCCATGTGTGCAAGGTTCATTGACATATTAATTCCCCCATTCTGTTGCTTCGTCTTATTCTTTTAAATATATTCTATAACATTTTAGTCCAAACTGTCTTTTATTCATAGACATAAAAAAAGCTTTGTGCACAAAATTTGTGCATAAAGCTGAATTTATAATACTATTTTAAAGAAATTTTTATCAAAGAATTCCTTATATTTCCTTCAAGGATAAAGGCCATTCTTTCTATCAGTTCTCCCTCTCCCCCTTGCAGCCCACTGTCTAGCCACTCCTTTAAAATACCCAGAAGGCCATGTTTGTAGAACACTGACAGAAGATTTATATCACTCTCATCCACCTCAAGACCTTCCGCCTGCTGATATATGTATTCTTTAATTATCTTATCCGATACCCTTATAAGATAATCCTCAAAAAATTCCCTTTTAGTCGACTGATGGATATGGAGCATGGCTTTTCTGTTGTCTTGTGCAAACTTTGTTGCCAGAAGGAAAACCTCTTTAAGGGAACCATATCTTTGCTCTGCTTCTACTTTCCTCATTATTTCGCATTTAAAAATATCCTCCATAACCTCAAAAATGTCATGGTAGTGGTAGTAGAATGTGTTCCTGCTTATACCACATGCGTCCACCAGTTCCTTAACAGTTATTTTATCAAGATTTTTTTCAGACAGAAGTTCCATGAATCTGGTCTTTATTTCCCGTTTTGTAAAATCAGTCATTTGTATTTCCTTTCATTTCACTTACGAATGTCGATCCCAGAATCATAACTGCTCCTAATATGCTAAGCATGTCCATGTTTTCTTTAAGTAAAAGTGCTGAAAGCAGAACAGCAAGTATGGGATCAATATAACTGAAAATTGCCACTGTCTGTGCCGGCAGCTCTTTGATTGAACCAAAATACAGCACATATGCAATTCCGGTATGAACTATTCCAACTATGAGCAGGAGCACCGCTGAGACCGGTGTAACTTCAAGTGCTCCAATGTCCACCGTAATAAGGCAGTATGGCACCAGAACTATTGATGCGGCCGCAAGCTGCATCACTGTGGTGTCGTATGAAGAAATGTCCTCAAGCTTTTTATTCATCAAAATGATAGCAGCATATAAGGCTCCTGCCCCTATGCCGAGAATTACCCCTGTCAGTTTTAAGTCTTCAGTATTGCCTCCGCTCAGATAATTCTGAATAACTCCTGACACAAGCACCATTCCGCCAAGTGCCGCTATAACACAGAGGGTCTTTCTCGCAGTCAGCTTTTCTCCCAAAACAAAGGGAGAAGCGACTATGACGAAAACAGGTGCCAGATAATAGCAAAGTGTGGCCACTGCAACTGATGTGTAGTTATATGCCTCAAAAAGCAGAATCCAGTTAAAGCCGATCAGTCCGCCTGAAACAACAAGAAGTACCAGATTTTGGGTGATTGCCATCCCGTCCGGCCGCCTCTTGCCGCCTGCCATAACAGAAAGAAGAAAAAATGTTGCCAGCACTCCTCTTACCAGTGCAATTATGCTGGACGGCAGCGGTATATATCTTACGAAAATTCCTATGGTACCGAAGGTTGCCATTGCCGTAATTATCTTTATTTTTGCATTCATTTTCGGGTCATTCCTCTAATTGTCTTTTATTTTGTCCCTTTCCTTCAGCCACTTGAGAAAGCTTTCACAGCCTTCAGTCACATCGTCGTATGTAACATCAAAGTTTCCGGTATACCAGGGGTCTGCTATGTCACGGGGTCTTTTAGAAAAGTCTAGAAGCCCGTAAACCTTCTTGTCAGGGTCGCTGCCGATAATCCTCATGAGATTACGACGATTATTTTCATCCATTATCAGCATGTAGTCGTAATATTCATAATCCTTTTGGGTCACCTGCACGGCTCTATGTTCCCCGCAAGGCACACCTTCTTCCGCCAGCTTGCGCCGCGTGCCGTGGTGGACACCGTTTCCGATTTCTTCCCTGCTGGTAGCTGCTGAGTATATTTCAAATTGGCTTTCCAGCCCTCTTCTGTTGACCATGTCCTGAAGGACGAACTGGGCCATGGTCGAACGGCATATATTGCCGTGGCAGATGAATAGTACTTTTATCATGCAATTTTACCTCTTTATAAGTCTTTATATTTTTATTTTTTGTTCACTCTGTACAAATTTTCAGGATTAAAAATTCATAAATCTACGCCTCTATACATATTTTTCTGTTCCACTTCCAAAGTCTCAATTTGACACTTTGGGATGAACTTTTGAACCTTTTAGAATTATTAATAAGCAATCCTAAAATAATCCAAATGAGCTTTATATTTATCCTGAGCTGACAGACAGGTATCTGTCAGATAGCCCTTTTCATTATTCCATTCTTTCAATCCGCGATAATAGAACATTTTCAGATTGTCCTCAATTATGAAAGGAACAATATTGTATTTCAGGCATTCCTTAAACATAATCAGTCTACCCACACGGCCGTTACCGTCCTGAAACGGATGGATTCGCTCAAATTTCACATGGAAATCCAAAATATCTTCAAAGGTCTTTTCTCTCTTTGCATTATACTCTGTCAGGAGAGCTTTCATCCTATCGGCAACTTCTTCCGGAAGTGCAGTATCCATACCGCCAACTTCATTCGGCATCTTTTTATAGTCACCTACAGCGAACCAATCTTTTCTGGAATCACTAGTTCCGTTCTTCAGTATCAGATGAAGTTCTTTGATGAACTTCTCTGTCAGTGTTGCCTTTGCATTATCTATAATCATATCAATACAGCGGAAATGATTTGCTGTTTCAATCACATCGTCCACATTCAATACTTCTTTTTCCACACCGATGGTGTTGGTTTCAAAGATATATCTGATCTGATCATGAGTCAGACGGCTGCCTTCAATATGATTGGAGTTGTATGTTAAATCAATCTGCGTCTTATGGTAAATGCCACCGGAATATTTGCTTGCTTTCTGTTCCTGCAGAATATCCAGTAAGGTAACAGGCTGTTCTTTCTTCTTGTTAGAACGCTCCGGTTTTTCCGCATTTTCAGGAATATTCCAAGTCTTTCCGGTAAGGAATGCACCATTTACACGACCATGTGCACAGTAATTTCTTACACTGCGTTCCGACACATTCCATTTTTTCGCTATTTCAGTAACTGAAAGGTATCGCATCTGCTCTCCTCCGTTATAAATCAAACCAAAATTTACACTTTACTACGATATAGTATATCACATTATCGGCAATATATCAAATTTTTATCTCTTTATTTCAGTTTGTTTTTGCCGTTTTCGGTATGCTTTTCTTCTCTTGCAGAATGCCTTTAATAAAAAAATTTGGCGTACATTAATCAAAACTATATAATTGAAAGGCCAAGCTTATATGCCTCTTCGAGAAATATGCTTTCCTTTATCGTACCGCTTTCTCTGAATCCACGGGCCATTACCTTCCCTGCATCCTCAAGACCGAAATAATTCAGCACCAGATTGTATTGCACCAGTATGGAGTCAAACAGTTCAGGAAGCTCAGCGGCACCCACCAGAAGAAGTGCCAGCTTTTTTATTTTAAAGCTGTTTCGCATAGGGGTGTGAAGTCTGTCAATAATGGCTTTAAGCTGGGCACTTATACCGTAGAAGTATACAGGTGATGCTATTACAAGCATATCTGATGTTTTTAGTTTTTCATATATGCCTGCCATATCATCGTGCTGAACACATACGTTTCCTTCGCTGGTAAAACATCTGTCGCATCCTATGCATGGATTTACTTTAACATCAGCAACAGAAATTATTTCCACTTCGTTATTCTTTTTTGCCCCTTCAGCAAAGGCCTGTGCCAAAAGTTCAGTGTTACCTCCCTTTCTCACGCTGCCCGTCAGAACTATTATTTTGCTCAACTGCTTTCTCATCTCCTTCTAAAAAAAATAACACCCGGCAAAGGGTGTTATAGTAATTTACATTTGGAGCTAGTGAAGGGAATCGAACCCCCAACCTGCTCATTACGAATGAGCTGCTCTACCATTGAGCCACACTAGCACAATGCCGCACATGCGGCAACAGATTAATTATACTATAACTCGGTTCATTTTGCTACTGTTTTGTTGTTATTTATCCTGTTTTTTTGTTTTTTGTTTTACCCGATCTGATTATTACCCAACAATCAACAAAACCTGTATGTTTCACATTCTTCGGTTCAAAACGAGTCACCGTAAATGCCAGCTGCATGAACGCTCCTATACCGAATGTGCATATGATGGTGCCGATACCTATAGGACCTCCCAGTCTCCAGCCTGCAAATAGCACTATGACCATCATAAGCACGCTGACAGCTCCTACCGGCAGCTTTTTAAGCCGCCTGTTTATAGCAAGCATCAGCGAATCTCTCGGCCCGCAGCACAGTCCGGCTTTCATATATACCACCTGTGCAAGCCCCATTATGAAAAGACCTGTAATCATCATTGCTATACTGACGGGCATATTCCCTTCTATAGATGGTATAATATCAATAAAGTTGAGTAAATCAACGGTTTTACCTACCACTATAGCGTCAAGCACTGTTCCTATACCAATGCGTTCACGAAGAAGAAGGTCAATTGCAATGATAGTAAAAGACACTATCACAGATGCAGTGCCGTACAATATTCCGAAGGTTTTTGACACGCCCAGATTAAATGTATCCCATGGAGCGACACCAATGTTGGCCTGAATGGTAAGGTGCACTCCGAAACCAAACAGCATAAGCCCCAGAACCGCCATTACAGAATGTTTTGCTATGTCAGAAACAGTATTATTTTTCATCAGTTCTCTCCGTTTATGTACTCGCAAAGCATATTAATCGGGCAGTCATCGCATTTCGGCTTTCTCGCATCGCAGCACTGTCTTCCGTGATAAATCAGACTGTGATGGGTTCTTGACCATCTTTCTTCCGGAATTCGCTCCATCAGTGAAAGCTCCGTCTTGAGCACATCCTTTTCGTGAACCAGTCCTATTCTGTTGGCTACTCTGAAAACATGAGTATCCACAGCTATTCTCTGATGTCCGAAGCCTACGGAAAGAACCACATTAGCAGTCTTACGTCCCACTCCCGGCAGGCTGACAAGAGCATCATAATCCTCTGGAACCTGTCCATCGTAATCGGATACAAGCTTCTGTGCCATTCCCACGATATTCTTAGCCTTCGTCTTATACATTCCTATTCGCTTTATGTACTCTGAAACCTCTTCCACATCAGCTGCAGCCAGGGCCTCCGCATCGGGATATCTCTCGAACAGCGACGGAGTAACGACATTCACCGATTTATCCGTTGTCTGAGCCGATAACGCTACTGCCACTATCAGCTGAAATACGTTCTTATGATGCAATGCACATTCCGCTTCGGGGTATGTTTTCTCCAGTATGTCCAGAACCTCTTTTATCTTACCTTTTTCCAGCAAAGCTATTACCTCTTTCTTGACTTTTTTATATTACTAATGTTAAAATTGTATACAATTAATTAAGGAGAACCATTATGATAAGTCTTGATTTTTTAAACAACGATTACGAAGATACCAAATCACCTGCTCAGAAAGCTGAGGAATCCATAGCTATAGACATTCTTACCGGCGTTCTTAAACCTGGCCAGCGTTTAGCAGAGCAAGCTTTATGCGATAAGTATTCCATGAGCCGCACTCCTATACGCGAAATACTCGGCAGACTTGCTTCATCAGGTCTGGTAAACATCATCCCTAACCGCGGTGCCTTCGTTTCAGGGGTAACCGAACGTGACATCGACGATTATTTTTACATGAAAATTCTCCTTTACCCGCAATGTGTCAAATGGGCGGTGGAGCGCATAACCGATGAAGAGATGTCAGCCCTTGAAGAAACCTTTGCCTTCATGGAATTCTATACAGCCACAGAGGATCTGGATAAAATGATTAAAATCAATCGCGGTTTTGAAGCCATCATATACAATGCATCCCACAATCCCGAACTTGAAAGGACATTACTCAGATATGATTTCTTTATTCGTTATGCAAATTACGATATAAAATATCCTCTTAACTATCTTCCTACTGTGCTCGAGGAACACAGGGCTATTTTTGATGCCTTCAAAAATAAGAAGCCCGAAGCCGGTGCAGAGGCAGCACAGATACACTCCTACAGATCCATGCTTCGAAGAAAATAAGCATGAAACGGCCTTCCGGTGCTTTGGATTATTATCCCAGCATCCCCGTATGCTCAAGCAGAATTTTCAATCCGATCAATATAAGAATAATGCCGCCTGCCAAGGTGGCTTTTTTTTCGTACTTTGAACCGAAAACATTCCCCACAGCTACACCTATAACTGAAAGCACAAAGGTGGTTACACCAATAACTGAAACAGCCTTTAATATATCCACCTGCAGAAATGCGAAAGATATTCCCACAGCCAGCGCATCTATGCTCGTGGCCACGGCAAGAGTAAGTACTTCCTTCATGTCAAGCCTGTTCGTTTTCTCGCCACACTCGTCTTCGTTCTTTTCTGTAAAGACATCATAGATCATCTTTCCTCCTATAAAAACGAGTAGGGCAAAGGCGACCCAGTGATCCACACTTGTTATGTAGCTTTCAAACTGTTTGCCCAGTAACCAACCTACAGCAGGCATCAAAGCCTGAAATCCGCCGAAAAACAGTCCTATTATCAGCATGTTTTTTATGTTCAGGCGCCTCATGTTCAGGCCCTTGCATATTGATGCAGCAAAAGCATCCATTGAAAGCCCCACACCTATCATGAATATCTCAAACAAACCCACAAAAAATATCCTCCCAATGTTTTCATTGAAAGGATATTTTATCATATTATGCGTTAAAAATCAACTTTTCTCCGTCGGAATCTATTGTAACTGTGCCTCCGTCAATCAGATCTCCTCTGATTATCATGGAAGCGATTTCAGTTTCAACATGCTTCTGCAGATAACGCTTTACAGGTCTTGCACCGTACTGTGGGTCATACGCCTCATTTGCAATAAATTTCTTAGCTGCATCAGTAATTACCAGCGACATTTCTCTGTCTGCAAGTCTCTTTGAAAGCGACTCAAGTGACAGGTCTATTATCTTCTTAACCTGGTCAGGCGTAAGGGCACTGAATACGATTATATCGTCCACTCTGTTAAGGAACTCAGGCCTGAAGTAGTTCTTAAGCTCACCTGTAACCTTTTCTTTGACTTCTTCCGGAATAGTTCCATCTTCGGTCATGTTGTCGATAAGCTCGCTGCTGCCTATGTTGGAAGTCATAATGATTATTGTATTCTTGAAATCTACGGTTCTGCCCTGATTGTCCGTCAGTCTGCCGTCATCAAGAAGCTGAAGCAATATATTGAAAACATCCGGATGCGCTTTTTCTATTTCATCAAACAGAATTACGCTGTACGGCTTACGACGGACGGCTTCGGTAAGCTGACCGCCTTCATCATAGCCAACATATCCCGGAGGAGCTCCTACCAGTCTGGACACTGAGTGCTTCTCCATGTACTCGGACATGTCGATTCTTATCATATTCTTTTCGGTATCAAAGAGCGATTCGGAAAGTGCCTTGGCAAGCTCAGTCTTGCCCACTCCTGTAGGTCCCAGGAAAATAAACGATCCGATAGGTCTGTTTTCATCCTTAAGACCTGCTCTGGCTCTCAAAATTGCCTCTGAAACGGCCTTAACGCCATCTTCCTGACCGATTACACGCTTGTGGAGAATATCAGGCAGTCTTAAGAGTTTTTCTCTTTCAGTTTCCACCAGCTTGCTTACAGGAATACCGGTCCAGCCGCTGATAACTTCAGCAATTTCCTCTTCTGTAACCTCTTCCTTAAGCAATCTGTTCTCACCGCCATCTGCTGCGTCGGCCTTTGCCTTCTCGGCTTCAAGCTTCTTTTCCAGCTCAGGCAATGTACCGTACTTAAGCTGAGCCAGCTTCTCAAGGTCGTAATTTCTCTCAGCCTCTTCCATCTGGTGCTTAACTTCTTCAATCTGCTGTTTGGTGCCTTTGACTTCAGAAATGGCTTTCTTTTCGTTTTCCCACTGGGCACGCATGGACTTATCTTCTTCCTTAAGTGCTGCCAGTTCTTTTTCAAGAGTTGCAAGTCTGGCGGCGGAAGCCTTGTCTGTCTCCTTGCCAAGAGCCTGTTTTTCGATTTCAAGCTGCATTATCTTTCTTGAAATCTCGTCCAGTTCCTGAGGCATGCTGTCAATTTCAGTCCTTATTCTTGCTGCTGCCTCATCCATAAGGTCGATGGCCTTATCGGGCAGGAATCTGTCGCTGATATAGCGGTCTGAAAGTGTAGCACAGGCAATGAGCGCACCATCAGTGATTCTTACGCCGTGATGTATCTCAAATCTTTCCTTAAGGCCCCTCAGTATTGAAATGGTGTCCTCAACCGTAGGCTGGTCTACAAGCACCTTCTGGAATCTTCTTTCCAGAGCAGCGTCCTTTTCGATATACTTTCTGTATTCGTCAAGAGTAGTGGCACCTATGCAGTGCAGCTCGCCTCTTGCCAGCTTTGGCTTAAGCAGGTTGCCGGCGTCCATAGATCCCTCGGTTCTTCCGGCTCCCACTATGTTATGGATTTCATCAATGAAAAGAATAATCCTTCCCTCGGATTTTTCCACTTCGTTAAGAACTGCCTTCAGTCTTTCCTCGAACTCGCCTCTGAACTTGGCACCCGCAATCAGAGCACCCATATCAAGGGCAAATATGGTCTTATCCTTCAGACCTTCCGGAACGTCTCCGTTGAGAATACGCTGAGCAAGTCCTTCTACTACTGCGGTTTTGCCTACGCCCGGTTCACCGATGAGCACAGGGTTGTTCTTGGTTCTTCTGGAAAGAATCTGTATGGCATGTCTTATCTCCGCGTCACGTCCGATTACAGGATCAAGCTTTCCTTCCCTTGCCATCTCCACCAGATCGCGACCATACTTGTTAAGGGCATCGTAGTTGTCCTCAGGGTTTTGACTTGTCACCCTCTGGTTGCCTCTTACCTTTGAAAGAGCATCCAGGAATTTATTTTTGTCGATTCCGAACTTTGAGAAAATCTTCGCACTTGGAGTTCCTCTCTCTTCAAGAAGAGCCAGGTACAGATGTTCAACGCTGACATACTCATCCTTGAATTCATCGGCTATCTTTTCAGCTCTCATGAGAATCTGCGAAAGACGTCTTGATGAATACATGTTGTCAGCCGCTCCGGAAACCCTAGGCAGCTTCTCCATCTCCTCTTGCAGATCTGCGATTATGGATGTAGGATCAATATTCATAAACTTTACCAGTTTAGGAATCAAGCCGTCCTTTTGCATCATCAGAGCCAGGTGAAGGTGTTCACCGTCCAGCATCTGATGACCTTCTGAAATAGCTATATTCTGGCAGTCCATTATGGCCTGCTGTGCGTTCTGTGTATATTTTTCTATGTTCATCTCTTTCCCTCCCTTTTTTTCTCTCGATACATATATAATATACCCAAAAAATCAAAAAGTAAAGAGAAAATTAGCACTCTATGTGGTAGAGTGCTAATAAATTTATGAAGATTTCGTCACATTCTACCACAGCAGCAGATTCATAAAGAAACCGTACAGCGGATCAATTATCTTATCTGTGATGTTAAAGATAATCAGAATCATTAGAATCAGAAAACCGTTGTTATACAAGGTGTAATACCAATTATATTTTCTTAAATCAAAAATCTGAGTCA
>JALFXR010000056.1 GCA_022787405.1 Bacillota bacterium | reverse complement strand
GTAAGAATTTCCTCCGGTGTCATTCTGTACTTCAGATATCCCAGGTTCATAACGAACTGCAGGTTAAGTGACGGACATGAGCCCGGATTGAAGTCCGATGCCATTGCAACAGGCACGCCGAACTCATCTATCATTCTTCTTGCCGGTGCAAAGGTTGCTCCCAGATAGAAGGATGTCGCAGGCAGGAGCATTGCCACTGTGCCGCCCTTTGCAAGGGAAGCCATTCCTGCGTCGTCGATTACGATAAGGTGCTCTGCTGATTTGGCCTTCATCTCACCAGCCAGCACGGAACCGCCGATGGCCTCAATCTCGTCAGCGTGAATCTTAAGTCCGTATCCCAGCTCTCTGGCCCTTTCCAGATACACCCTGCTTTCCTCTGCATTAAAAACAGAATCCTCTGTAAAGATATCTATAAACTCCGCCAGACCTCTTTCTTTAACATAAGGCATCCATTCATCGCAGCAAAGCTTGATGAATTCTGCTTCTCTGCCCTTCCACTGCTCTTCTACCACATGAGCCGGCATGAAGGTGGAAACGATGTCCATAGGGTGATCCTCGTTGAGCTTCTTAAGCACTTCCAGCATCTTAACCTCTGTTTCAAGGTTTATGCCGTATCCGCTCTTGGCCTCGCATGTGGTTACGCCCAGACTCATCATCTCGTCGAGGAATCCTTCTGTTTTATCGTATAGTTCCTCTGCGGTGGCTTCTCTGGTCTTTCTTACGGTATCCATGATGCCGCCGCCCGCTCTGAGTATATCAAGATAGCCTGCACCCTTCAGCTTAAGAGGGATCTCATTCTGTCTGTAGCCGCCGAAGATCATGTGTGTATGTCCTTCCACAAGTCCCGGTGTTACCAGATTGCCCTCTGCATCGATGACGGAATCAGCATCCTCCTCATTGCATGGCAGCTGGCCGTCGGAAGTAATAGCCTTGATGATTCCGTCCTCAGCCAGAATTGCTGCATTGTGCAATTTGAGATTTTCTCCCTGCTCTTTTCCCTTGTGGGCATAACTTCCTACAGGAGTCTGCAGAGTTCCTATATTTTTTACAAGTAAAGTCGCCATTTTTTATTTTCCTTTTTAACATTACAGGCTGCCGCCTCTTTCGGTCAGCAGCCTGTGCCATTATTTATATTATTTTACGAATTTGTCTACTGTCTTGTCAACCAGTTCGTCTGATGCGATGAACGGAATGGTGATGTGACCCTTTCCTGCATAATTCTTGTTGTACTCAACAGAAGTCGAAAGAGCGTTTTCGTTTCTTGCCCAGTTTCTTCTGGCAACACCGCCCATTACGTCCCACATCATTGCAGACTTGATGATTTCATCGGTTCTCTCGCTGCCGTCAAGAAGGAGTCCGAATCCGCCATTGATAGCCTTGCCGATACCTACACCGCCGCCGTTGTGAAGTGCGCAGAGTGACATTCCTCTTGCTGCGTTTCCGGCGAAGCACTGAACAGCCATGTCAGCCATTACATTGGAGCCGTCCTTGATGTTGGAGGTTTCTCTGAACGGTGAATCTGTACCGGATACATCGTGGTGGTCACGACCCATCATTACAGGACCGATCTTGCCTTCTCTTACCATTTCGTTGAACTTAAGAGCAATTCTGGTTCTGCCCTCTGCATCCTGATAAAGAATTCTTGCCTGAGTTCCTACTACCAGTTTGTTCTTCTTAGCGTCTCTGATCCATACCCAGTTGTCTCTGTCCTGAGCTCTTCTGTTAGGGTCGATGCAGTCCATAGCAGCCTGGTCGGTTGCGTCAAGGTCTTCAGGCTTTCCTGATAAGCATACCCATCTGAACGGGCCGTATCCGTAGTCAAAGAGTACAGGTCCCATAATGTCTTCAACGTATGAAGGCCAGATAAATCCGTCCTTATCGTCATATCCGTTCTTGGAAATTTCCTTGATGCCTGCGTCATACATAGCCTTCATGAAGGAGTTGCCGTAGTCAAAGAAGTAAGTTCCCTTAGCTGTCAAAGCCTTGATTGCGTGATAATGTCTGTGAAGTGTCTCGTCTACCTTCTTGCAGAAAAGCTCTCTGTCTTCGTGGAGAAGCGCTGTTCTTTCTTCGAAGGTTAATCCTACAGGGCAGTATCCGCCGTTATATACATTGTGGCATGAAGTCTGGTCGGAAAGAAGATCGATGTGGAAATCCTTTGCAACTGCAGCTTCAAGAAGGTCTACGATGTTGCCGTGGTAAGCGATGGAGATGCTTTCCTTGGCTGCTCTCTTTTCTTCTGCCAGCCTGAATATTTCATCAATATCATCGAGAACTACATCTACCCAGCCCTGATCATGTCTTGTTTTAATTCTTGAGTAGTCTACCTCAGCAAAGATACCTACAGCATTGGCGATGTTTGCAGCCTTAGGCTGAGCGCCGCTCATGCCGCCAAGACCGGATGATACGAATACGTATCCCGCCAGGTCTCCGTCTTCAGGAACTCCCAGTTCCTTTCTGCCTGCGTTGAGAATTGTATTGAAAGTACCGTGAACGATTCCCTGAGGTCCAATGTACATCCAGCCGCCTGCAGTCATCTGTCCGTAGTTTGCCACGCCCATTTCCTCAGCAACTTCCCAGTCGTCAAGGTTGTCGTACATACCTACCATCATGGAGTTGGTGATGATTACTCTAGGTGCTGTCGGCTTGGAAGGGAATAATCCCAGAGGATGTCCTGATTCCACTACCAGAGTCTGATCCTCTGTCAGTTCCTCCAGGTATTTCTTAATGAGTCTGTACTGAAGCCAGTTCTGGCAAACCTGTCCTGTTTCACCATAGGTTACCAGTTCATATGGGTACAGTGCAACCTCAAAGTCAAGGTTGTTATCGATCATCACCTGGAAAGCTTTGCCTGCCAGGCATTTTCCCTTGTATTCATTGATAGGCTTACCGTAGATTCTGCCTTCAGGTCTGTATCTGTAAGCGTAGATTCTGCCGCGGGTTGTGAGTTCTTCCATGAACTCCGGAGCCAGCTTTTCGTGAAGCTCTTCAGGTACATATCTTAAAGCGTTCTTGAGAGCGATTTTAGTCTGAGCCTTGGTCAGTCTGAATCCTCTGTCAGGAGCTCTTCTCTTATCTTCTTCAAATTTAGGGTAATCAGGATACTCAGCTCCAAGCTGAATAGTCATTGCACCCTTGATGGTGTTGTTGTCCAGCATTATAAATGCGCCTCCTTATGTTAATCTTATTTTAATTTTACTACTTTTTCTACTGCTTCGAGAATCGAGTTGTCCTTAACCATTTCATCGAACTTCTGCAGCTGGTCATGCATGATTATGTCTTCTTCTACAGGCGGAATTGTCTCGCGGATGAAATCGTAAGCTGCTCTTGTAGCCGGAGCCAGATTGTCAATTCCGTGCTCGCCCATTTCCTGACGAAGCCAGATTGCCTGAGCTGCTGTGGAAAGTTCGATACCGATAACCTTCTGTGCGTTATCCAGTACCATCGCTGCAGTTCTTGCGGAAGTTGAACCCATGGATACATGGTCTTCCTGGTTTGCAGATGTAGGGATGGAGTCTACACATGCAGGATGGTCGTAAACCTTGTTTTCAGATACCATAGATGCTGAAGCGTACTGAGCAATCATGTAACCTGAGTTTAATCCGCCGTTCTTTACCAGGAAAGCAGGCAGACCTTCAGAAAGTGCCGGGTTAACCAGTCTTTCCTGTCTTCTCTCGGATACATTTGCTAATTCTGAAATAGCTATCTTAAGGAAGTCAAAGGCCAGTGCCATCGGCTGTCCGTGGAAGTTTCCGCCGCTTATTACTTCATCATCATCAGGGAATACGATAGGGTTGTCTGTTACGGCGTTGATTTCTCTTGAAACAGCTTCATAAACATAATTGATAGCGTCTCTTGAAGCGCCGTGAATCTGAGGCAGACATCTCTGTGAATATGGATCCTGAACCTTGGTAGGATGAAGCGGAAGTGCATTCTTTGAACCTGCAAGAAGATTTCTCATGTTTTCTGCCACATCAATCTGTCCCTGATGTCCTCTTAATTCGTGAGTCTTAGGATCGTATGCTTTAGCGATAGCGTGAAGAGCTTCACCTGTCATTGCGCCTGCAATGTCAGCAATCTTCATCAGATTCATCGCATCATATAAGGTATTAAGGCCTACTGCTGTAAGCATCTGTGTTCCGTTGTTAAGAGCCAGACCTTCTTTGGATGCCAGTACCACAGGCTTAAGACCAGCTGCATCGAAGGCTTCCTTAGCCTCTATTGTTTCTCCTTTATATTCAACCTTACCCATTCCGATAAGACCTAATGCAATACATGAAAGAGGAGCTAAGTCACCGGAAGCTCCAACGGAACCTTTTTCAGGAACAACCGGGTGAATGCCCGCATTAAGCATGTCAACGAGGGTCTGCAGAGTTTCAAGTCTGATTCCCGAATTGCCTCTTGATAATGAATTTGCCCTGAGGAGCATCGCTGCTCTTACATACTTCTGTTCATAAGGCTTGCCCAGAGCACAGGTGTGTGACATGATGAGGTTCTTCTGCAGCTGTGCAGTTTCCTCTGTAGAGATTGATACATTCGCAAACTTTCCGAAACCTGTAGTCAGGCCATATACTACAGCCTTATCTGCAACTTTCTTTTCTACGTAAGCTCTCGCCTTCTTTACGGCCTCAACTGCTTCAGGAGCAATCTCAACCTTCTCATGATGACGACATACCGCAATAACCTGTTCAACCGTAAGGTCGCGTCCATTAATAATTACTGCCATTTTCTTCTCTCCATTTCATTATTAATATTCACTGTATTGCATAATCATACAGCTTTACATACCATTTTTCCTTGCTTAATATTATAAACTTTTTTGAGCTTCTATGCTAGTCTTTTTTGTTTATAATTTGCTAATTTCTGCACTTTTCGAGGTTTTTTACGGAAAAAATTTTATGTGTGTCAACAGTCGTTTCTTTGCTTTAATACGATAATGTTTTATCGCTTTATCGTGAATAATTATTAAATTGTGTTTTTTATGACAAAATTTTCAGATGTATTTTGGGCTTATCCGTTGAAAATAGTGACTTTTCTCCAAATAAAAAATCCGCTGTGGAAAACTTGTCTCAAACCGCGGATTTTGTATACATAATTTCTTATCTTTTCTTCTTTGTAATAACTTTTTCAAATCTTGTTTTTCTTTTTATACAAAATTTATACAAAAATAAAGCATGCATTCTACAAGCAAAAAAAATACACAGCATATGGTGAAGAGCCTGATATAGGCATGGCGAAAATGAGCCGCCTCCTTGCACACCCATTTGTAGGATATAAGGTTTGCCATAGATGCAATCAGCGTCCCCAGGCCTCCCAGGTTGCTTCCTATTATGAGAGCCTGCCAGTTATGGGTGAACCCTGTGAGAAGAAGCACTGCAGGCACATTGCTTATAATCTGGCTTGCTCCTGCGGCTACAACCATTTCATGGCCTGCCAGCACACCTTCAATAGCCTGACTGAATGCAGGTATCCTTCCCATATTTCCTACAAATATAAAAAAGCCTATAAACGTGAGCAGCAGTCCATAGTCAATTTTCCTCAGAACCTGCCTGTCCGCCGCCATAACCGCCACAGCCGCAAATGCAGCAGCCAGAGCAGAGAGAACAATCTTTCCCAGGGCGCAAAGGCAGATAGCGAAAATGCCTATATACACCCAAAGCCTGAAGTCCGCCCTGAATTTTTCCTGGGCTTTCCTCTGGAACATCACATCTCTTTTTTTACCCAGCATGCAGCATCCCCCGAGCAATGCCATGGCCAGAACCACATAGGGACTTGTAAGTCTGATAAACTCCCAGGCCGTCATTCCGGATTTAAAATACAGATAGATATTCTGGGGATTTCCCATGGGTATCAGCATGCTTCCCATATTGGCTGCCACAGTCTGCAGTACAGCTACAGGCACTATCATCTCGTCAAGGCCTGCCAGCTTAAATGTAACAATCGCAAATGGCACAAAGGTTATCAGGGCCACATCGTTAGTTATAAACATGGACGAAAAGAAGCACAAAAACACCATGACCATCTCTATACCCCTGCCGGTTCTTATCCGTGACAGCAGCTCTCCTCCCAGCCTGCGAAACAGCCCCAGAGACTGAAATCCCGCCATAGCCGCCATAAGGCCGAACAGCAGAAACAATGTATCTGCATCTATATATCCTGCGTATTCTTTATCCGGTCTTACCCACAATGCCGACAATGCGGCCAGTACCCATGATACGGCCAGAACCGGATCTTTTTTGGCAATTCCCTTTATTCTGTCAATCATTGCTTTTCACCTTTTCCACCATAATTGAAATCTCTGTCACATATCCCGCCTTCATGCCCGGAGAAAACAGCGATACGTCGGCTTCGTAAGCATCCCCGCAGATTTTGAGGCCTCTTTTCCTTATTTCTTCTTTTACTTTTTCCATCTGCCCCGAGGAAAAGTCATATTCCCTGAACAGAATGCAGGCATAAGTCCCGGCAGGCTTTATCTTAAATCTGTGATCATCAGCAGGTTCCGCCAGCTGACTCATTATAGACCATCCTTTTCCTGTGTTTCTTGCCTGCATATCTTCCATATTCCAGCAGTAGGTGAGCTGATATTCTTCGTTCAGGTTGCCTCTGCGGCAATAATCAAGATGGTTTTTCAAGGTTTCCATCCAGACCCTGTCGTCGTCGGCATCACCGTTTACAGGCGTAGCGATATAGTATTCCTCTTCCATTTCGTACAGTTCAATGCTTCCCACCCTGTCGCCCTCATAAAGATAGTCGAATTTGTCAATGGTACGCTTAAGGAGTTTTTCTTTTTTTATCAGTTCCTTTTTTTCTGCCTGTATCTTTTTTAGCTGATGTCGTAAAGTATCGCAAAAAGCTCTTTCATCGGTTTCTGCCAGCTTTTCCTCCAGTTCTTTCAGATTCATCCCTGTCCCTCTAAAGGTGGAAATAAAGTAAAAATCATAGAACTGAAATGCCGAATAGTACTGGTACCCGTTTTCTGTCACTTTTGCCGGCTTAAGCAAGCCTATATTATTGTAATGCCTCAATGTTTCTTTGGTCGTACCGCAAAGACGCGCAAACTCCCCCGAAGAAAAATATGTCTGTTTCAATATCTTGTCCTCTCTGTGAAGGTTTTGTGGAAAATTAAAGTTTCTCTTGACCGTGTGGTTACAACACAGTTTATGATATTATCATACATGAAATAAACGACATAATCAAGGGGGTTTTATATATGAAAACTTTATCAATTTATGAACGCACTCCGCGGGTGCTCAGTGTCCTGCGATTTACTTTCCCGACAGTGGTAATGATGGTCTTTGCATCCATGTATGGAATCATCGACGGAATCTTTCTTTCCAATTTTATAGGCAGCAAAGCCCTGTCTGCAAACAACATAGTCTATCCGCTGATTACGGTAATGATGGCTGTAAACCTTATGTTCGCCACAGGCAGCAATGCCGTTATCGCTAAAAAAATGGGTGAAGGCAAACAGCACGAAGCAAACCGTTTCCTTTCCCTTGTAGTTCTCACCGCCGTTGGTGTGACCG
>JALFXR010000235.1 GCA_022787405.1 Bacillota bacterium | reverse complement strand
ATACTTTCACAGATGAGAGAACAGGCCCAGATAGCCATGGATATGGCCGACGTAATCCTTTTCCTTACTGACGGAAAGGATGGCCTTACTCATGCCGATAGAGAGGTTGCAAACATGCTCATGCGTACCGGAAAGAAGGTTATCCTGGTGGTTAATAAAATTGACAATCCTTCCAAACTGCCGGATGACTTCTATGACTTCTACGAACTGGGACTGGGCGAACCAATCCCAATTTCTGCAGCCAATATGTTGAACTTCGGAGATGTGCTTGACGAGATAGTTGAAAGCTTTCCTGATGACCTTGAGGAAGAGGATGAGGATACTATCAAGATTGCCGTAATCGGTAAACCGAACGTGGGAAAATCATCTCTGATCAATTGCCTTCTTGGCGAAAACCGCGTAATAGTTTCACCTATTGCAGGAACAACAAGAGACAGCATAGATACGCCCTTTGAAAAGGACGGAGATAAGTATATTTTAATTGATACAGCTGGTATCAGAAGAAAATCAAAAGTCAACGAAGATATAGAACGCTACAGTGTGGTAAGAGCGGTAGCAGCCATTGAGAGATGCGATGTGTGTCTGCTTGTTATCGATGCTGCCGAGGGTATCACAGATCAGGATAAAAAAATTGCCGGAGTTGCTCATGAAGCCGGCAAGGGAATAGTGGTGGTTGTAAACAAATGGGACCTGATTGAGAAGGAGACTAACACAATGAGAGACTTCAGGAAGCTCATTGAAGCGGAAATGCAGTTCATGTCCTACGCACCATCGGTGTTTATCTCTGTAAAGGATAAACAGAGAGTGTTCCAGGTTATCGAAATGGCCAAGTATGTGGCAGAAAAGCGGGCGATGCGTGTTCCTACAGGCCAGCTTAACAGCCTGATTGCAGATGCGACCATGATGAAACAGCCGCCTTCGGACAAGGGCAGGAGGCTGAAGATTTACTACGTGACACAGGTTGCGGTTAAACCGCCGCTTTTCAGCTTTCAGATAAACAAGAGGGAACTTATGCACTTTTCATATGCCAGATATCTGGAAAACAAGATTAGAGAGGGCTTCGGCTTTGAAGGCACTTCTATAAAGTTTGTGTTCAGAGAAAAGGGCGAAAAAGAGGAGTAGAATGAGGTAATTTATATGGCTGACATAGTATTGATAACTACGGGAACACCCGTCTGGAAAATAATAGTTTCGGTTGTTATTGCGTATCTTCTAGGCAATATTTCACCGTCTATCATACTGGGAAAGCTGCACGGAATCGACATAAAAAAAGAAGGCAGCGGAAACGCAGGAACAACCAATGCTCTCAGGGTGCTGGGGAAAAAAGCGGCTCTTATAACGCTTGTCATCGATATAGGGAAGGGTGTTCTGGCAGTTTTTATCGGCAGGCTTATTGGAGGAGATGCAGCAGGATACGTTTGTGCTCTTGCTGTTTTCTGCGGCCATATCTGGCCATGCTTTTACAGCTTTAAGGGCGGCAAGGGAGTGGCTACAGCTTTCGGCGCTCTGTTGGCTGTAAACTGGATGCTTGGGCTTGCTGCTCTGGCCGTGGTTGCTGTGGGACTTGCACTTACTCAGCGAATGTCTGTGGGTTCTCTTTTGGGTGCAGTCACCTTTCCGTTCATCTGTTGGTTCATTGAACCTGATTTTATCTGGATAGGCTCACTTATGGCCCTGATTGTACTTATAAAACACAGAGCCAATATCGGAAGACTCATCAGAGGAGAAGAGCCGAAGATGTCGTTTAAGAAATAATTGGAGAAGAGAATGTACAAGCATAAAAAAATAGGTGTTATCGGCGCGGGGAGTTTCGGAACGGCGCTTGCTACAGTACTGGCAGGGAAGGGACATGATGTCACTGTATGGGCCAGAAAAAGGGAACAGGTCGAAAACATAATACAGACAAGGGAAAACAGCCACTATCTTCCAGGGGTGAAGCTTCCGGATAAAATAAAGTTCACTGACAATCTGAAGGAGGCTGCAGCAGACAAGGATTATCTTCTGTTTGCAGTGCCGGCACA
Source organism: Bacillota bacterium (assembly GCA_022787405.1). Classification (GTDB taxonomy): domain Bacteria; phylum Bacillota; class Clostridia; order Peptostreptococcales; family Anaerovoracaceae; genus SUG1106. Next base: position 3,717 of record JALFXR010000235.1, on the reverse strand, counting down.
AAGCTTCAGGGGAGTACTTAAGGAAGCAGCAGAGTATTTCGATCATTCTGTTCCTGTAATAAATGTTGCCAAGGGAATAGAAAAAGGAACTCTGCTGAGACTTTCACAGGTTTCAGAAGAAATTATGCCGGACATAAAATATGTGGCACTGTCAGGGCCTTCTCATGCGGAAGAGGTGGCCAGGCAGCTTCCTACTACGGTAGCTGTTGCAGGCACAGACCATGACCTTGCTATGGAGATTCAGGAAATATTCTTCACTGATAGATTCAGGGTTTATACCAATGAGGATCTGGCAGGTGTGGAACTGGGCGGTGCGCTTAAAAACATAATTGCCCTCGGTGCAGGTATTTCCGATGGACTTGGATTCGGCGACAATGCCAAAGCCGCTATGATGACAAGAGGCATTACGGAGATGACAAGACTGGGACTCACCATGGGTGCTGATATGAAGACATTTTCCGGGCTGACCGGAATTGGGGACCTGATTGTGACATGTACAAGCATGCATTCCAGAAACAGACGCTGCGGCATACTTATCGGCAAGGGAGTAAATCCTGATGAGGCTACTCACAGAATAGGAATGGTGGTTGAGGGGATTTCAACAGCTGAGGCAGCTTATGCGCTGGCACAAAGATATAATATTGACATGCCTATAACCGAGAGCATTTATAAAGTGATTCACGGTGAAATGGATGCCCGGAGTGCGGTATCCTATCTTATGGGCAGAGAGATGAAAAACGAAATGCACATCATTTGATGTTTTGACAGAAAGGGCAGATTAAATAATTGGAAAAGAAATTTCACATTACCACCTTTGGCTGCCAGATGAACGAGCATGACTCGGAAACCATTGCGGGAATGCTCCTGGAAAGAGGTTATGTGCAGGCGAAGGACAGAAAAGATGCCAATATTGTTATATTCAATACTTGCAGTATCAGAGAAAATGCGGACAAGCGTTTTTTCGGAACCCTGGGGCAGCTTAAAAAGAAGAAGATGGAGCAGAGGGATAATTTTACTGTCTGCGTATGTGGATGCATGATGCAGCAGCAGCACATTGTAGACACCCTGAAATCTAAATATCCCTGGGTAGATGTTATTTTCGGTACACACAATATACACCAGCTGCCGGAGCTTCTTGACAATCTTTATAACGAAAAGCAGAAACAGCTTTCAGTATGGCCGGAGGGCGGAGCAATCGTAGAAGGACTTCCTGCAGAGAGGCTGTACAAGCACAAAGCTTTTGTAAACATAATGTACGGCTGCAATAATTTCTGCACCTATTGTATCGTTCCGTATACAAGAGGAAGGGAACGCAGCAGAAAACCGGAGGACATTATACGGGAAATAAGAGAACTTGCCGCTGATGGTGTTAAGGAGGTAACTCTTCTTGGGCAAAATGTTAATTCTTATAAGGGAGAAAGCGAAGGCGGACTTGGAACCTGTGATTTCGCGGATCTAATATATCTCATTGACAAGGTTGATGGCATAGAGCGCATACGCTTTATGACCAGCCATCCCAAGGACCTTTCGGACAAGCTCATAAAAGCCTTCGGAGAGTGCAAAAAACTATGTCATTATTTCCATCTTCCTGTACAGGCCGGTTCCAGCAGGGTGCTGAAGCAGATGAACAGACGATATACCAGAGAGGATTATCTTAAGCTGGTAAGGAAGCTCAGGGAAGTTGATCCTGACATAGCTGTTTCAACAGATATTATAGTAGGTTTCCCGGGTGAGACTGAGGAAGAGTTTGAGGAAACTTTGAGCCTGTGTGAGGAGGTACGTTACGATTCTGCATTTACTTTCCTCTATTCGGTGAGAAAGGGCACACCTGCGGCGGAATATGCGGACCAGATTCCTGAAGAGATAAAACACGAAAGATTTAACAGACTTGTGGATGTAATCAACACAATATCTGCAGAAAAGAACGCTGCTTATGTGGGGAGGATTGAAAAGGTGCTGGTTGATGGACCTTCAAAGACTAATTCAAAGACATACGGCGGCAGGACTGAGACCTTTAAGCTGGTTAATTTCCGTGGTTCACCGGAAATGACGGGTAAGATCGTCAATGTCAGGATTACGGCATCAAACACCTTCAGCCTTGAGGGAGAGGTTGTTTCAGAATAAAGTTAATAAGTGTTATTAATAGGAAAGGAAATTCAAGTAATGAATATTTTTTCGGTCATCAAACTCCTGGGTGGATTAGCAATGTTCCTCTACGGAATGGAGGTTATGGGAGACGGACTAAAGAACCTGTCTGGTTCCGCTCTTAAAAGTGTTCTGGGTAAGGCAACCCAGAATGTAGTGATGGGAGTAATTACGGGTATGCTGGTTACAGCGGTTATCCAGAGCTCCACTGCAACAATAGTTCTTACCGTTGGTCTTATAAGTGCGGGAATTCTGAACCTTAAACAGGCTGTCAGCATTGTAATGGGAGCCAACATTGGCACTACGATTACTGCACAAATCATCAGACTTATGGATATCGATTCCTCAGGAAGTATGATACTGGAATTTTTTAAGCCTGATACATTGGCTCCGCTGGCTACCGTAGTGGGAATCATACTTTTAATGTTCATAAAGACCCCGAAGAGCAAGACTCCCGGTGAAATTGCCATCGGATTCGGTGTGCTGTTTTCTGGACTTTTAAATATGACTTCTGCTGTAGAACCTCTTGCTGAGTCGGATGCTTTCATAGATCTCATGCAGAGGTTCAGCGACAGACCGATTCTGGCTATTGGTGTCGGCCTGCTGATAACCGTCATAGTACAGAGTTCATCTGCAACAGTCGGTATGATCCAGGCTATTTCCGTTACAGGTGCAATGTCATTTAATCTGATTTATCCTTTGATTATGGGTATAAACCTGGGTACATGTGTTACTACAGCAATGGTATGCTCAATCGGCTCATCTAAAGATGCAAAGAGAACGGGTATTGTCCATATAATTTTCAATGTTCTCGGAACGATTTTATTCATGGCGGTGATGTCCATAATCAAGGCTGCAGGAGGTTTCCCGGAATTATGGAACAGTGTGGTAAACAGCGGAGACATAGCAAATTTCCAGACTATATTTAATCTGGTGACAGCCGTTGTACTTGTACCTTTTGCAGGGGTTCTGGTTAATATTTCCCTTAAGATTATCAAGCCTGAACCATCTGACGCAGAAGACAGGGCTGATCTGGCTGTGCCTGATGAAAAACTTTTCCAGGTACCTGCTATGGCTCTGGACGAATCCAACAAAGCTATCACCCATATGGGAGAAGTTGCGCTTAAGAACCTGAAGCGCAGCTGCAAGCTGGTTGAGATATATGATGAAGGCAGAGTAAATGTTATAAACGAAAATGAGGATAATCTGGATATGTTCACTGACTCTATGGACAGCTATCTGGTTAACCTGTCAGGTTATGTGGAAACGGAACATGATAATCAGCACATTAACATACTTATGCAGGCAAGCACCAACTTCGAAAGAGTTGGAGACCATGCAGTAAATATCATGGAAATAGCGCAGAAAATCAATGCAGAGAAACTGGAACTGTCAGAGATTGCTGTAAAAGAGCTTAATATTGTAGAACAGGCAGTCATGGAGATTACAGATATTACTGTTGAGGCATTCAGAACTCTAGACAGTGTTAAAGCAAGAAATATCGAGCCCCTGGAAGAGGTTATCGATGACATGGTGGTAAAGCTGAAGGATCGTCATGTGGATCGTCTTAAA
>JALFXR010000201.1 GCA_022787405.1 Bacillota bacterium | reverse complement strand
AAAAGAAGAAGAATCTTCTCAAGAGCATCGTTCTTAATTATATAGAGCTCTGCAAGCTGAAAGCTATGCGTATTCTGATCATATATAAGGCTGGCTTTGCCTGTGCATTCCCTTTGTACAACGTAGGTACTCTTTATTACTTGCAGAACTGCCTGGGACTGGGAAATAAATATTCGTCCTACATGTATGCTTTCCAGATAACAATTTTCGCTCTGATGACGCCGGTAATAAACAAGATGGCACTGAAGATGGGCAAAGCCCGTCAGCAGATGGTTTCTATGCTGGCAGGCGGAATTGTGGGCGTACTTATTTTCCTCATCGCACCTAACAATGTAATAGGCGGAGTGATTTACATAGGATTGTTCTCCGTGGTTCAGACAAGCTTCTGGCAGATGAGCAGCTCTATTTTCTATGATGTGGTTGAAGTGGATGAGTATGTAAACAATCAGCGCAGAGAAGGCGATATAATGTCGCTTGTGTCTGTACTGGGAACATTGATTACGGCTATAATGGTTCAGGTTTTCGGTATCACTCTGGATATGGCAGGCTTTGATGCATCGCTGGATGTCCAATCCAATGCGGTCATTACAGTGCTTGACTGTATGTATATACTGGTGCCAAGCATATGCTTTCTCACTGCGGCTTTGGCACTTAAGGTTTTTCCGATAAATAAAAAATCTTTTGCCGCACTGCAGAATGTTTTGAAACTTCGCCGGGAGGGTAAAGATTACAGTATGTATCTTAAGGATATTGAGAAGGTTATTAAATAAAGGGAGACAACCATGACATTTGAGGAAAAGACACTGAAATCTGAGAAAATTTACGAAGGTGCCATCATAAATATGCGACGTGACAAGGTTACTGTGCAGGGAGGCACATCCTACAGAGAAATTATAGAGCATAACGGAGGCGCTGTCATAGCAGCTCTTACGGAAGACAGGAAGCTGGTTATGGTCAGACAGTACAGAAAGCCTGCGGACAAGGTTATGCTGGAGGTTCCTGCAGGAAAAATCGATCCGGGTGAAAAGCCTATTGAGGCGGCAGTGCGTGAACTTAAGGAGGAGACAGGATATGCTGCATCAAAGGTGGAGTTTCTGACAGAATTCTATCCTTCTGTAGGTTATTCTGAAGAAAAACTTTATCTTTACCTTTGTACGGGGCTCACTCCGGGCGAAACCTGCTTTGATGAAAACGAAGCTATCGACATTGAAGAGATTGAACTGGATAAGCTCTTTAAAATGGCCATGTCCGGTGAGCTTGATGATGCCAAAACAATAATTGCAATTCTCATGGTAAAGGCTCTTGCTGATTAGTCTGCCGGGATAATGCTGATGTACCTGGGTATTAAATCGAGGCTGTCAGAAATGCCTCAAGCAGACAGGTGAGGGTTATGATACCGAAGCCGGCTGAAAATATAAGGAAATAGCGCCTTGCATCCATGCGCAGGGCGTTTCTTTTATGCCCTGAAACTTGTCTGATGCGCTGAATACCGGTATTAATGGAGAGTGCGGCCAGAAAACAGTAAACCGGAAGCTGTATCAGATTATGAGGAAGGAGTCCGGTAACAATGTAAAATATTCCTTTAAGCCCTGCCACCTCGAGAGTCATAGCTGCAGAGAATCCAAAGGCCATTCCGCGTAGAAGGATGAAGACAGGCAGTACAGGGAGGGTAACAAAAACTGCAGGGGCAATACAGGCCATAGTAAGGACGAGAAGATTTTTAACGAAAAGACTGATGAAACAGCGACCGAAAGAGAGAGCCAAGCCGGTATTTTCTCCGGTGCCGTTATCTGATTGAAGAAGGTTACCCAGAAGCTTTTCAAGTTCATCTTTTCCCTGTCCGGTCATGGATGCCTCAAAAAAGGAGCCTGCACATATGCTGACAGCCAGAGCAAAAAGTAATACTGCCATAAGTTTGCAATTTATTTTCATGATTTATCCTCCAGAAAAGTGACACAAAAGCTTTCACAGAAACAATATATTTCTGATTGCAGCATGTCATTTTGCAAAAATGTTTACATAATTCGACGTATAATTGTTTTTTTCGATTGATTATTTTCATAAAAAGGACTATACTGAATAGGCCGATATGCAGAAAAAATGTTTAAGGAGTCGCTGTTATGAGCATGGAGCAGTTTGAGGCTTATTTAAAAAACGAAAAGAAAATGTCTGCAAATACTGTGCAGGCATATGTACGAGATGTAAGACATTTTGATGATTTCGTCAAGTCAAGAGGACTTATGGATGTGTCTGAGGCTTCCAATGCAGAGGTAGTGGCTTTTCTGATGAATCTAAAGACGGCCGGACGCTCCAGGTCTACCGTAAACAGAAAACTGGCTTCAATAAGAACTTTTTTTGATTATCTGCAGAAGTCGGGAAGCGTAAGCGATAACCCTACAGAAGACATAAAATCACCTAAAATAGAAAAAAGAGAGATAGAATTCCTTTCCATAGAGGAGATAGAACGGCTCTTGTCCCTGCCCGATGATACTCATAAAGGCATACGGGACAGAGCCATTCTGGAACTTTTATACGCCACAGGAATCAGAGCTACTGAGCTGATTCAGATGAAGACTGCTGATGTAAACCTGAGGATGGGCTTCGTCAAATGTGACGGTACCCACAGCAAAGCCAGAATTATTCCTATGGGCAGGCTTTGCCGCAAAGCAATGGAGGACTACATGCTGGATGTACGTGAGAAGATGCTGCGCGGAAAGGAAAGTGACGTACTGTTTGTAAATTACATAGGCGAGCCTTTGACAAGACAGGGCCTGTGGAAGGTCATGAAAGAGTACGGCGAGGCAGCAGGGCTCAATATCAGTCTTACTCCGCAGATTATCAGGAATTCCTTCGCAGTTCACATGCTTCAGAACGGTGCTGATGTGTAATCACTGCAGGAACTCATGGGTCACGAAGATATAGCTGCAACCCAGGCATATCTTGCAGTTACGAAGAACAGGATC
>JALFXR010000167.1 GCA_022787405.1 Bacillota bacterium | reverse complement strand
AAACAGTTTCAAAGAAATACTCAAGTCGGTAATTCGCAAATTTGGGTCGATTGGAGAAATCACTTACAATATGTAGCAACGTCCATTCCATAATCGTGAGTTTTCGCATGACGTTGCTCTTCACAGTAACCGAGTACTTTTTATATGGTGTCCTAATATATTTTTCGGCAATTTGCGTAATAATCACCTCATCCTTCCGGGAACAGTGCTTCATCTATGGTATCTCCAAGAACATCCTCGGCCATAATATAGCAGCCCCTCATGTGCAGCATTTCAATAATATCACGGTATGCCTTTTTGGGAGGGAGCGGCTTTCCGTTATCCATATTTTCGATAACAATTTCTTGTTCCGCGTACATATCCTTTGCTCCAACAACCAGAAGGAGCGCCTGTGCACGAGACATTGCAACATTAATCCGACGATAATCCTTGACGAATGTAGCATCAAAATGTCTTCCGGCGGGAACATTTCGAACCAGACTGACAACTACAATTTTCTTTTCCTTGCCTTGGAAACGGTCAACAGTATTAATATCACACTTTACCACTTTGAATCTGCATTTGGTTCGCACCAGTTCCCTGATCAGACGAACCTGTTCCGCATAAAAGCTTATCACGCCGACTTCGGCAGTCTGGACGCCTGCCTCAGAATAGGATTCATCTATCTGTCTCAGCATTTCAACGATTGTAAACGCCTCAAACCTGTTATATTTTGAAGTCCCTTTGTTTTCTTCAAAAATATTTCGTCCTCTGTATGATGAGGTATCAATCCAGTATGCATGATGCTCCGGCGAGACAAGTCTTGCCGGGCCGTAAGCGCTGTTAATAATTGCATGATGTGTCTTGTACTGTGCTTCATCCTCCACAGAATAACCGCTTTCCAGTTTTCCGTCATAGAAGATATTGACAACATCCATAATCTCGCGATGCATACGGTATTGGGTCAGAAGTGCGCCTTTATTAGCTACGGATGCCTGTTCATAATGCCGTTTAAACAGAGAATTTGTTACGAGCTCTTCAAAGCGGGTGAAATTATCGTCGGTCAGTAAAGCATGGCCTTCAACATCTTCCTCATCCAAATCCCGGAGGCATTCCTGATAGGAGTTATAATGCTCCCCAAACAAGGGCGGAAGCTGACGATGGTCGCCGACCAGAACAGCTTTTTCCGCTAACAATAATGGAAGAAGTATCTCAGGCGGAGTTGCTTTACTTACCTCATCTATAATTGCAACATCAAAGTTGGTAAAGCCTTTTTCGGTCAGGGTGTAGGAGCTTTCAGTGCAGGAGATGCCAACAACATTACAGGCATTCACAAAGGATGTCAGATAGATTTCGTTTTCAAGGGAATAGTCATTTCCAACGGAATCAACATAATTGACAAAACCTGAGATAAAATCACTGAAATCATCACGATCCGGTTCTGCCGGCATTTTCTTCTTGATTTTCTTAATCTGCTCATCCAGAAAACTCAAAATGTTACTTTCGGTACTCTCATACTGCTGTAAGAGCGCATCCAGTTCACCAGCTGTCTCTGCTATCTCTGATTCAACCTCATCGAGTTTTGTTCTGTACTCACCTTGTCTAGTTCTCAGGGCTTTAAGTTCTTCTTCGACCGCAGAAATACCTGCGCGCAGTTCACACCCCAGTAGATCATAAAAGTCGGCAAGAACAGTAATAATTTCGGCAGCATACTCAACATCAGATTTAAGCTGATTGCAAATATCTTCCACATCCACACCCTGTCTGAGATTCTCTGGGAGCATTTTTATGACGGAAGAAGGAATCTGATTATGTCCAGTTCCGCATTCCATCTGTTTTAATTGAGCTTTGATTTCTTTGAGCCTTTGGAAGGTCTCATATGAATCGTCATCAGATTCTTCGAGTTCACGCAGCTCAATCTTCAACTTCCTGATCAGCATATCATCCTTTTTCTCGCTAACGGCATCTGCCTGAAGCCCATATGCCGCCATCAGGCAGAAACTTGCAAGATCAATAACCGCAAATGCAACCTCCTTTGCGGTCATACTCCGGAAACCATCATCTGGGGTCGTATATTCAGGAAGCACCCTGTATCCTGCTTGATAAAGTTTCTGAATATAAATCTTGAGTTTCTGATAAAGCGCTTCAGCCTGTTCGGTGGTAATTTGTGCTTTCTGGGCTGGAATACGACCGTTTCTGAGAGAACCGGCAAAACTCTGATATAATGTTGCCTTATACTCTTTATACTCATTATTCTCGCCATTGTTTAAGCTTGTCTTTGTGACCATCTCTTCAATCCGAGCAGTTACTTTGCGCAACCCGATTTCATATCCTGCTCGTTTGTCGGAAAGCTTATGCACCTGCCGAAGGAGTTCTGTCGCATAATCGCGATCCTGCTGCAGTTTTGCAATTTGCTCGTCTTGAAGATGCCACGGTTTCAGATACTTTTTTACTACATCGTCCCGTACCCCAGTAAAAAAAGTTCGAAGAATACTTTGGTCTGTTATAGCTTCAACAGAGTCATCTATTTTGCTCTCTGCGCCCAGTCTTATCGCACGAATACTGGGATATGACAATAATTTTGACAAGGCATTATTAACCGCAAGATTCGTCTGAGATGCAATAATAACACGCTGACCGCGTTGAGTGAGCTGATACACCGTTTCGGCAATTACTGTTGTCTTGCCTGTTCCCGGAGGACCTTGGCACAGAAACACATCCGGGGCACTCAATATTCTCTGTACAACCTGCTTTTGTGAAGGATT
>JALFXR010000129.1 GCA_022787405.1 Bacillota bacterium | reverse complement strand
CAATGGCATCGCTGGCATTGGAAATCAGCTCTCTCAGGAAAATTTCCTTATGGGTGTAGATTGAATTGATCATCATGTCCAGAAGTTTCCTGGACTCAGCTTTAAATTGTTTCTTCTTCATAGTATTTATTTCATCCCTTCTGACGTTTTATAACTTCTTCATATTGTTAGCACTCGTCAACGCAGAGTGCTAACGGATAATTATAAATATACGCCTCTGCTAAGACAAAGTCAAGAGGCGTAAGTAATATTTCACAATATCAACATATTTCTTCTCTTCCGGTAAATACGTTCATCCATTTTTTGCTGTAATACCTGTAATAGCAGAAGAATACCTTTATAAAGTCTGCCACAGCTACGAGAGCCATAACCCAGTGCAAAGGCCACTTCAGCAGAAGTACGCCTATGTATGCCAGCGGTATCTGCAATCCCACATTAAATGACACATCCATGTACATGCAGAAAACAGTGTCTCCCCCGGCTCTGAGTATAGCGCAGATGGTCATATATGCCAGCATTTTAGGCGTCATAGCTACAGCATATACCAGCAGCGCCTTCATAAGCATGTCAGTTGTCTCAGGAGAAAAATTATAAATAAGTGCAATCGGCGTCCTTGCCAGAATAATGACCACTGTCATTACAACGTTCAGCACCCATGTGACCTTGAGAACCTTGCGGCTGTATTCAAAAGCCAAAGTCTTTCTGCCCTGGCCCAGTATCTCTCCTATGAGGACCGCCGATGCATTTCCAAGTCCGAAGTACACAGTCTGGAAAAAGTCCGTAACAGTAACCGCAATCTGCGATACTGCCAGTGCCGATGCGCTTATCCTTCCGTAGGCTGCAAATATAGCAGATACAGAGACAGCCCACAGTCCCTCTGTTATTATTACCGGGATTGCCGTCTTCATTACATTGGTAAAGAGAGTACGTGAATAGGAAAACAGCTGATGAGGCGAGGCTTTGAGAGGATGCTCCTTTCTCAGGTATATGCACAGGTGCATTGCGATGCACTCTATTATCCTTGCCGTAAGAGTTGCAATGGCAGCTCCCGTAACTCCAAGCTCCGGAAACCCGAGGTGTCCATATATGAGAATATAGTTAAGTAATATGTTGAGAGCTATAGCACAGCCATTTATTATTGTCGGATACTTCAGATCCTGGATCGACCTTGAATTATAGGATATGACAAAGGTCATACCCGAAAAAATGTATGAGAAGCATGCGATTTTTAGGTACCTGGTACCCAGCATGATTACCTCTGCATTGTCGGAAAACAGTCTGATAAAAAAAGGCGCCGCAAAAAACACCACGGCAATAGCAGGCAGAGACAGCACCAGACACATGGTATAATCAATGCCTACAATTTTTCTCAGACTTTCCAGATCCCTTATTCCCCAGTACTGAACAGCATGCACCGCTGCACCGCTGAATATACCGAAAAGAACCACCCCGAAAATGAAATAGACCTGGTTTGCTGCCCCCACTGCCGCCAGAGCGTTTTCCGAAACCTTGCCCACCATAATTGTATCAGCCAGATTCAGAGTAACCGATATAATCTGCTGTATTACCATGGGTATTCCTATGACAGTCAGCCTGCGGTAAAAATTATCCTTTTCCATTATCTCTTTCCCCAAATGCTTAAAAATTTACAACAACCGGGGGCAGATGCTTCTGCCCCCGGGCTTGTCTTCAGCCACTTCAAACGCCGTTGTTATTTAGCGTAATCGATTGCTCTTGTTTCCCTCACAACATTGACCTTTATCTGTCCCGGATACTCCAGTTCAGATTCAATCTTCTTAGAGATCTCTCTTGCCAGGAATACGATTTCCTCATCATTTACGTCCTCAGGCTTAGCGATGATTCTGATCTCTCTGCCCGCCTGGATTGCAAATGACTTTTCAACTCCAGGAGTGGTATTGGCAATTTCTTCAAGCTTCTCCAGTCTCTTAATATATGCGTCAAGAGTTTCTCTTCTGGCTCCAGGTCTGGCTGCGCTCAAAGCATCAGCTGCTGCAATAAGAACAGCTTCCATGCTCTTAGGCTCATAATCGCCGTGATGAGCTGCCATACCGTTGATAACAGCTTCGGATTCCTTGTATCTTCTCAGTATCTCAATACCGATGTCAACATGAGTTCCCTCAAATTCGTGGTCAAGAGCTTTGCCGATATCATGCAGAAGTCCTGCTCTCTTGGCAAGCTTGACATCCAGTCCCAGCTCGCCGGCCATAAGTCCTGCAAGGTGAGCCACCTCCACAGAGTGCTTGAGCACATTCTGTCCGTATGAGGTTCTGTATTTGAGTCTTCCCAGTATCTTGACAAGTTCAGGATGGATATTGTGTATACCCACCTCGAAAGTTGCCTGCTCACCTTCTTCCTTGATGATCGCGTTGACTTCCTTCTCAGCCTTTTCCACCATTTCCTCAATTCTGGCCGGGTGAATACGTCCGTCCACAATAAGCTTTTCAAGTGCGATTCTGGCAATTTCTCTTCTCACAGGATCAAATCCCGAAAGGATTACCGCTTCAGGTGTATCATCTATAATCAGGTCTACTCCTGTGAGAGTCTCAATGGCTCTGATGTTTCTTCCTTCACGACCGATAATTCTGCCCTTCATTTCGTCGTTAGGCAGTGATACTACTGAAACCGTACTTTCGGCCACATGGTCCGCCGCACATCTCTGAATTGCATTGGTAATAATGTACTTTGCCTTCTTGTCCGCCTCTTCCTTGGCCTTGGACTCGATTTCCTTAATCATAATGGAAGCCTCATGTCTGACTTCCTTCTCGGTATTGGCTAAAAGTATCGCCTTAGCCTCGTCCACCGTATAGCCGGAAATTCTCTCCAGCTCCTCCATCTGGCGCGAAATAGCCGCATCCAGATCCTTATGTTTGTTTATCAAAGACTGTTCTTTCTGTGTAATGCTTTCTTCTTTTTTCTCGATGTTCTCTATTTTTCTGTCTAAGGATTCCTCCTTCTGAATCATTCTTCTCTCTGAACGCTGTATTTCCTGTCTTCTCTCTCTTGCGTCGCGCTCTGCATCGCTTCTGATTCTGTGAGCCTCCTCCTTGGCCTCAAGCAAGGCCTCCTTTTTCATGCTTTCGGATCTATTCTCTGCGTCAAGTATAAGATTTCTGGCCTTCTGTTCAGCACTGCCTATAGCTTTTTCGCCTACGTTTTTTCGATATATATATCCGATTAACGCGCCGATAATAAGCGCAATAATACCAACAATGATCATTTGAACCATCGAAGCACCTCCTTTTTACTAAATTTTTCCTTCAACTGAATTTTCCGTCTATGTTTACACAAATTAAATCTTGATATATCCATACAATGTATATTATAATGTTTAAATGAGCAAAATGTCAAGGTAGAGAAGGGTAAGAAATGAACAAAATTTTTGCGCCTTTAAAAAGTGCGGACAAAATCATATTGCTGCTGGTAGGTCTGCTTGGATTAATCAGCATTCTAATGCTGGAAAGTACCGTTTACGATGGTGGTATAGTTATCGCCAGACCTGTTATCATACAAGGAATTTCATATATTCTGGGGTTTATGGTACTGGTGGTAATCCAGCATATTGACTATCGCTATTTCATCGGACTTGAAAAGTTTCTGTACATAGCAGCCATTATACTGCTGCTTCTGGTATACGTTCCGGGACTGGGAAAAGAGCAGTACGGCTCACGCGCATGGATTACTCTTGGATTTACCACTCTTCAGCCGTCGGAATTTGTCAAGATTCTTTTTGTGCTTATTATGGCTGGCTACCTCTCGGAGCATCGTGAAGATCTGAACAATCTTATCGGAGTTGTCAAAGCAGGGCTTGTAGCACTTCCTATCATTCTGGTAGTCCTTAAGGAAGACCTGGGAAGCGCACTTGTCTATATAGTCATGTGGATTTTCATGGTATTCTTTGCAGGCATAGACTACAAGATTTTTATAAAATCAGCCCTCATAACGCTGGCGGCCATACCCGTTGTCTACAGATTTCTTGACGACTACCAGAAGGAAAGAATAGAAGCTTTCCTCCATCCCGAAAACCTGAGTCTGTCAGGCAATTACCAGGTATGGCAGTCTAAAGTTGCCATCGGTTCAGGAGGTTTCTTCGGAAAGGGCCTTTTTCACGGCACTCAGAAGAGTCTGGACTTCATACCGGTACAGCAGTCCGATTTCATTTTTTCAGTAGTCGTGGAGGAACTGGGCTTCATCGGTGGCGCCGCAGTGATCCTTATTTATG
>JALFXR010000112.1 GCA_022787405.1 Bacillota bacterium | reverse complement strand
CTCCTCCATACAACCCACCAGTTACCCACTACTATACTGTTACCTACAATGACGGTGTTGATGGCGAAGTGGTTTTCCCTGATCAGATAAACACAGGATTGTCGTATTATACGCTTACACCTGCATTCAACGGTATTCCGGCGAGAGAAGGCTATGAGTTCAAAGGATGGATGCCAGTAGTTGCAGAACGCGTAACAGCAGATGCATACTACAAGGCGATATGGGAAAAGACAGAAGAACCGGTGCAGCCAACCGAACCAACCGAACCTGAGAAACCAATTAAGCCGGACAAGCCGACTAAGCCGGAAAGACCTGACAAGCCAACCAAGCCTGACACCCAGGTTCCTAAGACAGGAGACATGTCATTTGAAATTCTGCTTGTAAGTATTTTTGCACTGGCACTTTCTGCTGCGGCAGGATTAATTGTCACATTTAGAAAGAAAGTCTTAACAAAAAAATAACTGAAAAATAATTTGTTCCTTGAATCTCGTATCAAAGGGTGACTCAAAGCATATAGTTTTCTTTGGGCACCCTTTTTTGCTGCCTTCGACTGCCGTCTTAATATGCGGCATTTGGTCGAAAGAACACTAACGGATGTACGTTGACGTTAAAACATTGCTAGTTTATATTTTTTGTGTAGACTATTTTGGCAAAAGGGGTATTGCCAAATTGGAATTTATTCTAGGGGAAAGGGGAACAATGATTTGAGAGAAAGATTTAAGGGGGGATAATTTCATGAAGAAATTATTTGCAATCTTTATGATTGCAATGATGTTGATGTGCTTTATGCCGTCGGCGGCGTTTGCCAGCGAGAGCAGTACGGATAATGTACAGATAGGGAAGTATTATGAGGTTGACGATAATACGGGAAAACTGCCTGATGCACCGGAATTAGAGGCGCCCAATACACAACAAAGTTATGAGGACGGGCAGGTTCTTGTAAAGAAAACAATCACAGAAACAGGAATAGAGAACATCTTCGACGTTAACCTAGAGGTTATCACCAAAGACAAAATTAAGCAGACCGAAGTTTCAGAGGATGCTGCAGTTGTGCTGGTGATAGACGTATCCAATAGTATGTCTCAAGACAGCCGATTGCAAAAGGCAAAGGAAGCAGCACAGGCTTTCATCAACAGCTTTGCTGATGCAGGCCCAACGGTACAACGTAAGGTTGCCATTGTAAAGTTCAGTGGAAATCATAGCGATAAGAATAAAGTATCCGGTGCAGCTACCGTTGAGAGGTGGATAGATGCGAGAACTATTGCTAGAAGCGAAGATGATCAGTGTACCGCAATCTCTGGCTTGAGGGCAAATGGCGGAACCAATCTGGCCGCGGGAATACAGCTGGCAAAGAACCTGCTGGCAATGGATGATGTAAAGAGCATTGCCAATAAGAATATCATCGTTTTGACTGATGGAGAACCTACCTACGGAATCGGAACTAATGTGGAAAACGGAACTGACGCTGTATGCAGCAACGGAAGCAACATGATTGGAACAGGGAGCACCCTTTTGGGTGAAGATGGCAAGTTACATTCATGGTACAACCCTGATTATCATAAAATCCATGTGCAGGCCGAGTCGATTTCACAGTCCTTGGGCTCAAGCGGAATAACTCCTTATGCGGTGTTCATTGGAGATGATAAATTGCATTGCCTGGGTGAAAACACAAGAGCAGAAGCTTACAGCGAAAAAGAACAAGGACATGACCGGAAACCGGAAGCGGAGGTATCATCTTGTGAAGTGAATAATAAGAAATGCAGCACATGGCTTGCAACGAAGTGCGGCTTTACAACAATACCGGTTAATAATATAAATGAGCTTACGCTTGCTTTCGAAAGAATTTCCAAGCTTATTAAATTGCAGGCCCAGGCATGGCAGCTTACCGACCCAATGGGTGAATATATTGACTGTATTGCGGAGTTCACCAACGACGATATGAAGGATGGTATCAGTTACGATGAGACTACAGAAACGCTTCACTGGAACCTTAAACTTTCCGAACCTGAGGAATCTGAAGGTGCGTACAAGTACAGCTTCAACTATAAGATAAAACTTGATAATCTTGCGGCTGATTTTACACCGGAAACTCTCTATCCTGCAAATGGAGTGACTTCATTGACTTATCTGATTACCGGCAGTTCAGACAGTACATGTGGCGAACCTTCTCTGAAAACTGCATACTTCAACATTCCATCAGTAAAAGGCCTGGTAGGAAAGTTGGAATTTACTAAAGAAGATGGAGATGAAAATGGGCTGGCCGGAGCCGGATTTACACTGACGACAAATGATGATCCAAATTACACGTTTACGGCATTCAGTAATGAAAGTGGTAAAGTGATTTTTGCTAATGTACCGTCAGGCCATGATTACACATTGGAGGAAACCACAGTACCGTCAGGATATAAAAAGGCAGATGATACTACAATATCTGTTGCATTTGGCCACGTCGTTTCAGGAATTGCAGGAGGAGTAATAACAAATTATTCGGAGACCACATCTGTAAAAGTCAGCAAAGACTGGAATGATAATGAAAATCAGGATGGTAAACGTCCCGGCAACATTACAGTTCAACTCCTTGCAAATAGCAGTGTAGTCGAGGGAAAATCCCTCGTTTTAAATAGCGGAAACGGCTGGAAAGGCAGCTTTGATAACCTCCCGAAGTACAAATCAGGAGAGAAGATTATTTATACTGTAAAAGAGACTGATGTAGACGGATACACGTCTGAAATCACTGGAGACGCACAAAACGGATTTGTAATTAAAAACACGCATACTCCTGAGACCACATCAGTCAGCGGAAACAAAACCTGGAATGATGATGGCAACAGAGACAGGAAAAGACCTGAAACCATCACTATTAATCTCCTGAAAAATGGGGCGAAAGTTGACAGCAAAACTGTATCCAAAAATGATAACTGGAGCTGGAACTTCGCAAACCTTCCGAAATATGAAAATGGGGCAGAAATTAGTTATAGTATTTCGGAGGAAAAAGTTGCAGACTACAGCACAACACGTGACGGATATAATTTAACAAACAGCTACACGCCAGGCAAGACCAGTGTAGCTGTGACGAAAGTCTGGAACGACAGCGATAACAAAGATAAAATACGTCCCGAAAATGTAACTGTCAAATTGCTGGTAAACGGAAACGAGACGAATCAGACTGTTGTACTGAGTGCAGGAAATCAATGGAGCAGCGCCTTCACCAATCTTCCGATAAATGAGGATGGAAAACCGGTAAACTACTCTGTTGAAGAAGTGGCTGTTCCAAATGGTTATAAGGCAGTGGTAACAAATAATACTGAGAATGACTTTACCATCACCAATACCCATACACCGAATGTGAATCCACCGATTGGTCCGACTTATACATCTGTTTCAGTTCACAAGGAATGGAAACTGGATGACGGAGGTACAGCAGCAGATTCCGTAAATGTCCAGCTTTACAGGAACGGAGTGAAATATCCGGGAGGAGAGGTTACACTTAGCAAAGATAATAACTGGAGTCACACATGGAGATCGTTGTATGTATATGGTGATGTCTGGACTGTGGAAGAAGTAAATGTGCCGGAAGGTTTCACGGCAACAGTAACAAAAGCTGCGTATACAAATGATTTCACTGTAATAAATGATGATGTGAAGCCGGACCCTACGGAACCGACGGAACCTGAAAAGCCGACCAAGCCGGAGAAACCAGACAAACCGGATAAGCCGGCCAAACCTTGCAAGCCGGAAACCGAAGTTCCGAAGACAGGGGATACTGCACCGGATGCCATGCTTATAAACACCTTGGCACTTACCCTTTCCGCGTTAGGTGGAATGCTGATCTGGTACAGAAAAAAGCAAGAAGATAAATAAAAACTTTTGTTGTTCCTTTTCCGAAAGTGCCTTGGAGCATTAAACAAGCTCCAGGGTGCTTTTTTTGCGCCTGCAAAATTTCACTGAGGCGGTTTCTTACTGTTGACAGAGTATGCTCAGGCACGGTAGAATAAATGGAATCTGCAGTTAACAGAAAGGAAAGCATACAATATGGAAATAAAAAGCGAGGCGAAACTGACCTTCGCTGAAGCCACTAGTATTATTATTGGCCATGGTGTGGGAGCGGGAATTTTGTCAGTGCCTTTCATTGCATCGCGAAACAGTATGGGAGACCTGCTTTGGATAATGGTACTGGTATATTGCATCAATCTGCTGCTGCATCTTATGATTGCGGAACTTTCTCTGCACAATGGAGGCGCACAGTTTATCAAATGTCTTGAAAATGATCTTTTCACAGGTCCCGGACGCAAATTTCTAACATATGGTGCGTTTATTCTGCTGGGCTTTTCTGTAATTATAAATGTGAGCGGATTTATAACCGGCGGAAGTGCAGTGCTGGTTTCATGGATGGAAATACCGCCATGGGCGGCCATGAGCATTTTTTATGTCGCGGCAGCAGCAGTGGTCTTTTTTGGAATGAAGCTGGTGGGAATCTTTGAAAAATTTGCTGTATTTTTTATGGCTGCAGTCATTGCAATTCTGGCGGCAGCCGCAATCAGGTCTGGCCCGGCCGGCTTTGACAGCTGCAGAATCGCTTGGACAAATGTTATGGCCCTTTACAGCATGGTGTCATTTTCACTGTCAGCGGTAATGTCAGTTCCACAGGTAGTGAAGGGACTTAACGGAAGCCGCAGGGAAATAACAGGAGCCATTGCCGCAGGAACAGGGTTTAATCTTGCTCTTGTTGCGATTATAACCTTCATCACACTGTACAGTGTCGGAAACAGTGTCACGGAAAACGGTGCTCTGGTGGATCTGTCGGCCAGGATAGGAGGATGGGTGAGCGTAGTGGGATATGTGTTTTCTCTTCTGGCGCTGGCTACATCTTTCTGGGCAAATACGCTGAATTTAAGAGATGTTTTTGCTGAACAGACCGGTATGAACAATCGAAAAAGCTGGTTGATCACTTCTCTCCCATGTCTGTTTATAGCACTTTTAGGACTGACCAGCTTCGTGGGATTTTCTCGTCTGGCAGGGGCTGTTCAGGTACTGACTGGTGTAGGAGTAATAGTTGCATATAACCATGCGAGAAAGCGAACAAAGTCAAGCCCAATCTGCGGAAAAGCAGGTACGATTCCATTTCAGATAATCGTCGTAATAGGTTCACTTGCAGCTACAGCGGGTTCCCTGTTACAAATCTTGTAATATTGACATAGTGCTTTCATCATCATATAATGAATAAAACTGCGAAAACAGTCGAAATATAAAGGAGGACGTAATTTGGATAATTTAGAGAACAGAGAAAATCAGACACAGGAAAGACCTGAAAGTCAGGTTCAGTACTACTCTGAAGGACGTTTCAGCAACGATTCTGAACCTAAGGCTGTGAAGAAACCTAAAAAACCTTTGCCGACATGGGCAAAAGCACTTATCATAATTGGTGCAGTGATACTTGTCATAGCCCTTCTGGCCACCGGCTGCAACAAGCTTGTAAAAGATTTTAAAAGCGAATTTAAAGGTACCGACACAACAAAGGTTGAAACTGATTTCGGCCATGACTATATAGGTGTAGTACATGTGGAGGGCGAAATAAACGAGGACGGGACGGATACATACAATCATGCATATATACTTAATTCTATAGATGCTATGATGAATGACAGCGAAAACAAGGGTATGATTCTTTACGTGGACACGCCGGGAGGCAGCGTATTCGCGTCCGATGAGCTTTATCTGAAGGTGAAGGAGTATCAGGAAAAAACAGGACGCCCGGTTTATTCTTCCATGCAGTCTCAGGCAACATCAGGAGGATATTATATTTCAGCGCCATGCGATAAGATAATCGCCAACAGAAACTGCTGGACCGGTTCAATAGGAGTTACTATGGGGACCATCTACGATGTGACAGGACTGCTTGATAAGGCAGGTATTAAAACCCAGACCATAACATCAGGAAGAAACAAGGCCATGGGCTCAAGCACAGAGAAAATGACGGCAGAGCAGAGGGAAATCCTGCAGAGTCTTATTGATGAAGCATATGACCAGTTCGTGGGAATTGTTGCAGAAGGCAGAGGATTAAAGGAATCCAAGGTGAGAGAACTGGCAGACGGCAGGATCTATACCGCTCTTCAGGCACAGAAGCTGGGTCTGGTGGACGAGATAGGAACCTTCAAGGAAGCAGTTGCTGACATGCAGAAGGAATACGGACTTAAAAACTGCCAGATAGAGGATTTTCAGAGTACTGCGTCCGCTGATATATGGTCTTTGCTGGGAGAGAGTGCTGAGAGCAGGCTCTCGTCGGGTATATTAAGTGCTGATATGGTTGAGGCGCTGACAGACCTTAACGGCAAGGTGGAGTTCAGCTATATCTCTGAAATCAGAAAATAAGATAATAAGAACAAGAAGCGGCTGACGTATTTTGTCAACCGCTTTTTTGGTGGTATAACCAGAATCCTGACAAAAAACAATAAATTTACGACGTTAAAATCAAAAATTGTTTTTGCACACAAAAAAATTCGCAAAAAATTATAAAAAAATTTAAAAAAGGTGTTGACATAGTGCTTTATATGTGATAATATCCTAACATAAACTTGATGAAAGGAGAACGCAAGATGAATTATAAGGCATTGCTGATTAGCTTAATTATCGTCATTGGCATCATTCCTCTAGTCCTAGTCATTACGAACCTGATTAGAAATAATGTTGATTGTGCTGCAGCAAGCCGTAAGAGTTCACCTGGATTCTTAAGAGTATTTACCGGTGCTTAATCTTTTAACCCATAATAAGTCAACTCGCACCGATGAATATAGATTTGATTGAACTTTCCGCCTGTGGCAAATCAGAGGGCCACAGGTTTTTTAATGCCGAATGGCTCCTGCAAACTGCATGTGGGAGTTCAATTAAGTAACTCAGACATCAATCAAAATATCTTAAACAAAACAAACAACAACAAACGGAGGAACACAAAATGAAAAAGAGTTTCATGAAAAAGTTTGCTGCCGTATCAATGGCAGTTATGATGACATTTGCAATGGCCGGTTGCGGCGGCGGCGATGAGGGCGGCAGCCAGGACGCTTCTGAATTCGTAATCGGCGGTATCGGACCTACAACAGGTGCTGCAGCTACATATGGCGAAGCTGTAAAGAACGGTGCAGAACTTGCTGTTAAGGAAATCAACGAAGCAGGCGGTATCAACGGCGTTCAGGTAAGATTTGAATGGCAGGATGACGAACACGATGCAGAAAAATCAGTTAACGCTTACAATACATTAAAGGATAAGGGCATGCAGATGCTTATGGGTACTGTAACAAGCGGCCCTTGTACAGCAGTAGTTGCAAAGACAGCAGAGGACAACATGTTCCAGCTTACTCCATCCGGTTCAGCAGTTGAATCCATCAAGGGTGACCACGCATTCAGAGTATGCTTCTCAGACCCTAACCAGGGTGTCGCTTCAGCTGACTACCTGGCAGAGAAGTTTGCAGGTAAGAAGGTTGCAGCAATCTATAACTCATCAGATGTATATTCATCAGGTATCTTTGAAAAGTTCAGCGCTCAGGCTCAGGAGAAGGGATTAGAAGTTGTTACAGCACAGGCTTTCACAAAGGATTCAGCTCAGGACTTCACAGTACAGCTTCAGAAGATTAAGGAAAGCAAGGCTGATGTAGTATTCCTTCCTATCTACTATCAGGAAGCAGCTTTAATTCTGACTCAGGCAGATAAAATGGGATTAGACGTTACATGGTTCGGATGCGATGGCCTTGACGGTGTTATCCAGCAGCTTGGTGATGACGCATCCTTAGCAGAAGGCGTAATGCTTCTTACTCCTTTCGTAGCAGATGCTACAGATGAAAAGACTCAGGCGTTCACAAGTGCATACAAGGCAGCTTACAACGACTTAGTTCCTACTCAGTTCGCTGCAGACGCTTATGATGCAATGTACATCATCAAGGCAGCTGCTGAAAAGGCAGGAATCACTCCGGATATGAGCGTAAGTGATATCTGTGAAGCAATGAAGAGTGCTATGACAGAAATCGAAGTTGAAGGTGTAACAGGTACTATGACATGGTCTGCAGACGGAGAACCTACAAAGACTCCTAACGCTATGGTTATCAAGGACGGCACTTACACTGCAGTTGAGTAATATTGGAGTTTACGGGAGGCCGAGGTCTTTGGCCTCCCTTTAATACTTTTATAGAGGAGAAATTATGAATTTTTTATCTTATCTTATAAGCGGAATAAGTCTAGGCAGCGTTTATGCACTTATTGCGCTGGGGTATACCATGGTATACGGAATTGCAAAGATGCTGAACTTTGCCCACGGTGACGTAATAATGATCGGGGGCTTTGTAGTATTTACGGCCATAAGCTCTTCGGCAACTTCACCGGCTGTAGCTATTATCTGCGGCATTGTAGTCTGCACTCTTCTGGGAGTAGTAATCGAAAAAGTCGCATATAAACCCCTCAGAAATGCAACACCGCTGGCAGTGCTTATAACAGCAATCGGTGTCAGCTATCTTTTGCAGAATGTGGCACTGCTGGTTTTCGGTTCCGCATCAAAGAACTTTCCTAACATCTTCAAAGGAGTGCCTGACTGGCATGTAACAGAAGGTCTGACAGTGTCAGGCGTTACTATTATCACCATCGTAGTAACAGTTGTAATCATGATCGGGCTTACCCTTTTCATACACTTTACAAAGCCGGGTACAGCTATGCAGGCAGTATCTGAGGATAGGGGCGCAGCACAGCTCATGGGAGTAAGTGTTAACTCGACTATTTCCCTGACATTTGCTATCGGTTCAGCTCTTGCTGCAGTAGCAAGCGTACTTCTTTGCTCTGCATATCCGCTGCTTAACCCTTACACAGGTGCTATGCCGGGTATAAAGGCTTTCGTAGCCGCCGTTTTCGGCGGTATCGGTTCAATTCCGGGAGCAATGATAGGCGGAATCCTTCTGGGAGTAATTGAAAATCTGAGCAAAGCGTATATATCTTCGCAGCTGTCCGACGCTATAGTTTTCGCAGTTCTTATCATAATCCTTTCTCTGAAGCCTACCGGCATTCTGGGCAAGAAGATAAGCGAGAAAGTGTAGGTGGCC
>JALFXR010000094.1 GCA_022787405.1 Bacillota bacterium | reverse complement strand
TATAAATAGTATATAATATTATGTGCTGAATTAGAAAACTAACAGAATAATCCTTATCAAGAGTGGCTGAGGGAATAGGCCCGAAGACGCCCGGCAACCTAGGTGCTCCTGCGCGCCCCATGAGTGTGACGAAGGAAGCAGAAAAGGTGCTAAATCCTACAGGATTTTCCGAAGGGAAACTTTCCTGAAAGATGAGGTAAAGACTTCTTTACGAAACTAAAATGCCTCTCTTTCGACGAGAGGCTTTTTCAATGATAAGGAAAAAAGGAAAGGGGAAACAGAAATGAAAAGACTTTTTACATCGGAATCAGTAACTGAGGGTCATCCTGATAAGCTCTGCGACCAGATTTCAGATGCAATACTGGACGCAATATTTGAAAAAGACCCTTACGGCAGAGTTGCCGCAGAAACAACCACCACTACAGGTTATGCCATGGTAATGGGCGAAATCAGCACCAGCTGTTATGTAGATATTCCTAAAATCGTAAGACAGGTAATACTGGATGTGGGATATGACAGAAGCGAGTACGGATTTGACGGAAACACCTGCGCAGTGCTTTCTGCTATAGACGAGCAGTCGGGGGATATCGCCATGGGTGTTGACAAGGCGCTTGAGTATAAGGAAGGAACTTTAGACGACGCTATCGACACCATAGGCGCAGGAGATCAGGGTATCATGTTCGGATTTGCCTGCAATGAAACACCTGAGCTTATGCCGATGCCTATCTCCCTTGCTCACAAGCTGGCAAAGCGACTTACAGATGTGAGAAAGGACGGCACACTTACATATCTCAGACCTGACGGCAAGACTCAGGTAACAGTGGAATACGATGGCGACAAGGTGAAGAGAATTGATACAGTGCTTATTTCCACCCAGCACGATCCTGATGTTACTCAGGAGCAGATCAGAGCTGACCTTATGGAGTATGTAATCAAGCCTATTATTCCGGCAGAACTTCTCGATGATGACACCAAGTATTTCGTAAATCCTACAGGACGTTTCGTTATCGGCGGACCTCACGGCGACTCGGGGCTTACAGGACGTAAGATTATCGTAGATACCTACGGCGGATATGCACGCCACGGCGGCGGCGCATTCTCCGGAAAGGACCCTACAAAGGTTGACCGTTCCGCTACTTATGCCGCAAGATATGCTGCAAAGAACATCGTGGCAGCAGGTCTTGCAGACAAGGTTGAGATCCAGCTTGCTTACGCTATCGGTGTGGCTAAGCCTGTTTCAATCCTGGTAGATACTTTCGGCACAGGAAAAATTGCAGACGAAAAGATTGCAGAACTGGTAGAAAAGAATTTCGACTTAAGACCGGCTGCTATTATCAGAGATTTAGACCTGAGAAGACCTATCTACAGACAGACAGCTGCTTACGGTCACTTCGGCAGAACAGATGTGGACCTTCCATGGGAACACACTGACAAGGCTGAAGCTTTGAGACAGCAGGCAGGACTGTAAAACTTATATGAAAAAGCTGCTTGACGGGTAGTATATCACTTGCCCGACAGCAGCTTTTTAAGTTATACGCGAAAAGTCTGTTCTTTGTGCACGTAAAGCCTATTATGAATACTTATGATACACTTCCACGAATTCATCGAAGTGCTCTTCGAAGAGATCTACAAGGTGAGGATCAAACTGTTTGCCGCGCTGCGCCAGTATTTCATCTTTTGCAGCTTCCAGAGGCCAGGGTTCTTTATAAGGTCTCGGTGTAACCAGGGCATCGAAGACATCTCCAACTGCAACACATCGGGCATAGAGGTTTATGGAGTCACCTTTTTCATGGAGATATCCTGTGCCGTCCCATCTTTCGTGATGTTCGTAGGCGATGGCGGCAGCCAGCTGCATGAGCTCTCCCGGAGAGTCTTTAAGAAGGTCACGGCCTACGGTCACATGGGTTTTAACGATGGAATATTCCTCATCGGTAAGTTTGCCGGGCTTTTCCAGAATCTCTTTAGGTACTGCAATCTTGCCGACATCGTGCATCATAGCAGCAGTGGATACCTTGATAACATCTACTTCATCCATACCCATGGCTTCACACAAAATGCGAGTGTAGTGAGAAACTCTGATGTTGTGTTCGCCTGTTTCACGGGACTCTATAGTGGTTATCTGCGAGAGCGCGTTTATGATACTAAGCTGATCTTCATAGAGAACATTGTTTTTTGCCACGAGAGAATTTACAAGTACGGTTATTTTGCCGGTCATCTTGTAGCATAGTATGAAAATGGCGGCCAGTTCTATGAGCCTTGGTAAGATGCCGTAGCAGATTACACCGTGAAGTGTAACGAGAGGTTCGTCAGGAACCATGTGAAGGTAAAACGCAGCCAAATGTGAGGCGATAAGTGTAGGTGCGCTTATAACGGCTGTGTACATGACACTTGGCTTGTCACAGTACAAACAGGCTATAAGCATAGGAAAAGCCAGCATAATTATGACATGATAGGACAGAAAAGCATAGAGAAGTCCCGACATGAGTGTAATTATGGTAAGTACCAGCAGCCTGAGCGCTACACCGCTTTTATGAAGATAATTGTACAGTACGGTAGGAACCATAAGGACGCATATGCACAGCAGCATGACAGGATACATCAGGCCGTTCATCTTAAAAATGCCTATCCAGTTAAGTACCATTACTATACCTAAAAAAATTGTCATAATACGACATATACGCGCCAGCTGAAGGTTAGTGTCCTGATAGAAATGCCTTATAAGCTTCTTTGAAAAATCCATATAACAACCTCTTATTTTTCAAAAGCACGTTTGATAAAAGCGACAACCAGAATGGCGCTTACTGCCACAGCAGGCCATACCCAGTTCTGACCCTCTTTCATTGCACCTGAGAACTTATATATAAGTATGCCGGCAATCAGGAGGACGAAAAAAGCTGCCTTGAGAAGATTGGAAATCTTACCTGACATTGTTGTAAACCTCCATTATATTTACTGAAGCACTGGCTCCGATTCTGTCGGCACCGGCCTCTATCATTGCCAGAGCTGTATCGCAGTCACGTATACCGCCGCTTGCCTTGACCTGAAGAGCGTCGCCTACGGTCTTTTTCATGAGGGCCACATCTTCTGCAGTGGCACCACCTGAGTTGAAACCGGTAGAAGTTTTGACAAAATGAGCTCCGGCCTCCTTTGACAGTCTGCAGGCTTCTTCGATTTCTTCGGATGTAAGCAGACATGTCTCGAGAATAACCTTGACAATAGCATTATATTTAGCTGCAGCCTCAACAACCGCATAGATGTCATCTCTTATATAGTCATAGCGTCCGTCTTTGAAAGCGCCCACGTTGAGAACCGTATCTATTTCACCGGCCCCGTCCTTGCAGGCCTCTTCGGTCTCAAATGCCTTTGTGGCTGTGGTACATGCTCCAAGCGGGAAGCCGACTACTGCAGCAACCTTAACATCGGTACCGCGCAGATTGTCTGTACACCTTGCCACATAGCAGGTATTTACGCACACGGAATAAAAATCGTACTGCTTCGCTTCGGCGCAGAGGCGGTCAATCTGCTCGCAGGTGGCTTCAGGCTTAAGCAGCGTATGATCAAAATACTTATTAAGCGGTTTAGATAATTTCATTGAGAATCCTCCTTCTGTGGAAACACCCACTAATCTAATTTACAATTTTATCACATTTTAAGCAAAAGTAAAAGAGATATTGCCAATAAGGTGGTTTAATAATATAATAATCACATAGAAAATATTGAAAGGGAAGCGGAATGGAAAAGGTAAAAAAGACTATCAATTTTCTTGGCAGGCTGAAATGGCTGGGACTTTTTCTTGGGGCGCTGATGTGCATTCTGACTCAGCCGCGTCTTGGAGATATATGGTCGGTAATTCTGGGAACAGTGGCCGGTGTAGGCTTTATGTTCATATGTGAAAACGAAAGAAAAAACGTAATCTGCGACCACGTTGCCGAGGATCTGCACGGAGCCATGGAAAAAGGAGGATACAGGGACGCAGTGTTTGAAATAAAGCTGATGAAGCCGGGCATGATAATCCGGGTTTACGCCATAGGCGCAGGTGCGGATGAAGAGACACTGTTATGCAATAACATCATCGTAAAGCAGATTGCTAAAAGCTGGTACAGGGAAAGAGTGTGGATCACGCAGATTGTAAGCGTAGACAGTGAGGATGACATTGAAGATGCAAGGAAAGCTCTGGATGATGAACTTATAGAGGACTTAAAAAAGATGAAAAATGCTGCAAAGAAAAACGGCGGCAATAAAGACGGAGAGTAGCACTATAAGGCCGGTCTGCATATTAATATGAGTGAGCCGGTCTTTTTTGCTGGGGATAACTGGATTTTTTCGTTGGAAAGACACAAAAAACATTGAAAACAGCCCGATTTTGTAATAAAATGAAAAGATACATAAGATTGGACATCACAGGAGGGCAAATTAATGGGCATAAAGGTTGCAAAGTTCGGCGGCTCATCTGTCGCTGACGGAATACAGCTGACCAAGACCAAGGCAATTATTGAACAGGATCCGGACAGAAGATACATAGTGGTATCGGCACCGGGAAAGAGATTTGAAGGCGACAACAAGATTACTGACCTTCTTTATCTCTGCAAGACACATATCGAGCATAACCTGCCCTACGACCAGCTTTTTCAGGTTGTGGCAGACAGATACATGGCAGTAGAAGTAAATCTGGGAGTAGAAGTGGACCTCCTCGGATATTTTGATGAGATAAGGGAAAACCTTAAAAAGAACCCTTCATCGGACTACATCGCTTCAAGAGGAGAATATCTAAATGCCATTCTGGTGGCTGCTTTCCTCGGCTATGACTTCGTGGATACTGCAGACCTTATTAAATTTGACGCCAAGGGCAAGCTTCTCATGGAGGAGACAGACCAGGCTATCAGAGAGGAGCTTTCCAGGCATGAGAGAGCAGTGCTTCCGGGATTTTACGGCAGCACTCCTGACGGTCAGATAAAGACTTTCTCAAGAGGTGGTTCTGACATTACAGGCGCACTGGTGGCAAGAGCAGTAGGTGCAGATGTTTACGAAAACTGGACCGATGTTTCAGGCTTCCTTATGGCAGATCCGAGAATCGTAAAAAACCCTAAGCAGATTCACTCCATTTCCTACAAGGAACTGAGAGAGCTTTCATATATGGGGGCCAGCGTCCTTCACGAGGACGCGATTTATCCTGCCAGAATGGCCAACGTGCCTATTAATATCAGAAACACAAATGATCCTGATGATGCAGGAACATTTATCACCTCCGAGGGGGCAGGCGTGGCAGGCCAGGATGATGGTCGCATTATCACAGGTATTGCGGGAAGCAAGGATTTTACCGTAGTGGCCCTTTATAAGAATATGATGAGCAGCGAGAGAGGCTTTGTCAGAAGAATTCTGGGGATACTGGATGACTATGACATTAATTTTGAGCATCTGCCAAGCGGCATCGACACCGTTTCGGTAGTAATGTCAAACAAATCCATCAACGGCAGACTTGATGAGGTTCTGGAGGAATTTGAGTCCAGACTCAGACCGGACAGCATTGATGTAATTGAAAACATTGCACTCATCGCTACGGTAGGACACGGAATGAGTGCCAGAACCGGCGTTTCGGCAACGCTGTTTTCAGCTCTTGCCAAGGCGGGGGTAAACATCAGGATGATAGACCAGGGCTCCAGCGAGATGAATATAATCGTAGGAGTTGATAATAAAGATTTTGAGAAGGCCATAAGGGCCATCTATGATGCTTTTGTTCAGTAAGAACGGGAGGGGGATGAAATGAAAAAATTAGTTACTATCAGCAGAGAGTAC
>JALFXR010000062.1 GCA_022787405.1 Bacillota bacterium | reverse complement strand
ATTATCGAGGCCGGGATGCTTGAGGATAGTCTTTGCCTCATCTTTATAAATTGGATTAGGGCTCAGGTTGATATCAGAAGATGTAAACTTCTCAATAACCGCACCAAGAATATCCGCATCCACCATCGTATCAATCTGGTTACGGAACTTGAATTTATCCAGTATCACCTGAACATTTGGAGAGAAGCCGTCAAGATATGCTTTAAAGTCTGCCTTCAAAGTCTGAGCTTTGGAGCGGCTGGTCAAGTCCTTCAGAAGGAAGGGAGATGCATTGCAAAAAGCCTGTCCCGCCGCATTGCACAGCGCTGGCCACTGGTTATCGATTTTTGCAGCATCCAGCTGCTTCTTCATTGCCAGCACTGCCGGTTTCGTCTCTTCCAGCATGGCATCCAGACGACGGATTACTGTCATCGGGAGAATGACGTCACGATACTTACCGCGCACATAAACATCTCGCAGGCAGTCGTCTGCGATTCCCCATATAAAACTTACTATTTGATTGTGAACCTGATTGTCCATTACAATTTTCCTCCGTTTGTCCATGGCATAGTTTGCCACTCTATATTTTCATTCTATAAAACCTGTTGTCCCATAAACCGGACTTACTCGGCATCCTGTTCTTCTTTTTCAGGTGCGTTATCATCGGATGCTCCGCCGGAGCGAATCCAATCATCGACTTCGGATAGTTTGAATTTCCAGAGTCTGCCGACTTTATACGCAGGCATATTCCGTTTTGAAATCCACTGCAAAATAGTCTCACGTCCAACACCGAGATATGCCTGTACATCTTTTAATGTTACCCATTTTTCAACTTGCAGCTGATTGCTCACTTTATTACCTCCATCTTTAAGAGTTCTTCCTTTTGAACTTCACATCTATATCTATATCGAACATTCGACTACCGGGATAGCAGTCATTGTCATCGCTGTCTACCATGATCCAATGGCAAGTCGTGCGCCCTTCAAATGGCCTGAGCTCAATGACTACGGAGATTTCCACACCGGTTTTCGGTGGCGTCTCCGGTATTTCAATGTAGTTGCTTTCCGCCCGTGGCCTTATCTCATCATGATTGGAAAGATACAGCTTTCGACCACGCCATGTTTGCGTGCCCAGATTAGAGAATTTCCACGTTATCGTCAGCTTCTCATACATGAAACCGGAATAGCTTCTCTTGTGATCCGGCTTGATGTACACCGTGTCGTCCGGGTACAGAGACGATATGTGGTGAAAGGAGCTGGGCTCCTCTTCCGGTTCCTCCAAAAGCTGCTGATAGGTCATTGCCACAATATCCGCAGCGTCTTCCTTGTCGCTATCTATAAAGGCTTTGAACTGAACCGCAAGTGCTCTTCGGAGTGCTTGCGGATTTTTTTCTGCCGTGGGAGGTATTCCAAAGGCAAGCATTACATCGCCGTACTTATTCTTGTCGATGATCTTTTCAAAATATGCGCACAGGCCATCCTCATTAAAAGTCTTAAAAGAATCCTTCAGGTCTGGAGACATCTTCCTCGACCCGTCATAGAGCTTTCGTTCCAAGGGCACATCATCTGACTTTAATCTATCGCCTTGCTTGTGCGAGAAATAATTACTCCCTGCTTCAATAAAGCAGAAGGAGACAAAGATCCCGTTGTTCTTCCGGCTCGGATAATACATCTGTGCTGCCGTGCTCGGAAATATCCGGCTGAAATATTCACTTAATTCCAATCGAATACCTCCCCTCAAATCTTGTCCTATGTTTTGTCCTATGTGTCTCACGTTACCGGTCAGGCAGTCTCATTTTGCCGTGCGAAACTAATAATAGGCAGGGCAAAGAAAGCGGAAAGCCGACAATATGAGACCATATCTATTTAATTATACACATAAACACGGTCTCTGTCAATTGTAGTTGGTTATAAACTCACATAAACCGACAAAGAACCACTTCATTGTTCCTTCTCACCAATGCCCTTGGATGCATCCCCTGATCAAGGATGAGTTCAGTTTTCAAGGGTGGTGCAAATAACGCGGCTGACTTCTGAACGGAAGGCTGAGCAGGAAGGAGATGAAAAACGTGACTAAAGACGAACGCGAGAATTGGATTATCAATATCGAGAACACCGCATCTACGATCAGCTCCCAATTGGGATCAGCTGTAGTTGACGGAGTATTCCAGCGATACGGCGCTCACCGCGTCGAATACCTAAATCCAAGCGATCTGCCGGACGTTTTCAGCGAGTTATACGCCATCGAAGCGGATCTCAGATAACTGTCAATGTCCTGAGCATGACATTAAACTGCTCCAGCTCACCAACGTGATCGTTCCGAGTGCACAAAGAGGAACTGTTCGCCACTGCGGTGAAGCTGACAACTGAATAAGAGACCAGCACGCGAACAGCTGGACGCAACTTGAAGCGGAGACATCGTTCTCCCGCGACGGGTGGGATTTTTGCGTCCATTTTTCGCTGCTGGCACCCAATACGGGGTCTCCGCTTCTCCACACAACCCAGCGGCTGTGGGGATAAGGAGCCCCGTATTTATATGAAAAAATTCGACAATCAGAGTAAACAGTATCGCATCTATCTGAAAGCCACCCGTGAATGGGTGGAAGTATCCAAAGAGGTCTACGAAGAGCACACCCGTTTCCATGACGCTGTCCGTAAGCGCCACCAGACCCACGGCCAGTGCGTCTGCCCGAAGAATAAGTTCTGGCTCTGCGACGCAGATTGCCTGACCTGTGAATTCCGTCGTGCAGGCGACCACATCTCCCTCGATTACACGACTGAGAACGAGGACGGCGACACGTGCTCTCCGCTGGATGCGCTGGCCGACACTGCACCTTCTATCGAAGATGTTATCTGCGACAAGGCTGAGCTCGATCAGCTCTTTGCCCGTCTGAACGAGCTG
>JALFXR010000043.1 GCA_022787405.1 Bacillota bacterium | reverse complement strand
ACCGAGGTTAAGGTAGTTAATAAAATCAGAGAAGAAGAAGGTCTGGAAAAAGAAGACCTGGGCCGTGAAGAGTTCCTTAAGCGTGCATGGGCATGGAAGGAAGAATACGGCGTCAGAATCACACGTCAGTGCCGTAAGCTGGGTGACTCCTGCGACTGGTCCAGAGAACGTTTTACCATGGACGAGGGATGCAACAATGCTGTAAAGACTGCTTTCATCAGACTTTACGAAAAAGGACTCATCTACAAGGGCAATCGTCTGGTTAACTGGTGTCCGTCATGTATGACCACCCTGTCAGACGCGGAAGTAGAACACGAAGACAGAAACGGAAAGTACTGGTACTTCAGATATCCGTCAGCTGACGGTTCATTTGACGGCATCGTAGTTGCAACATCAAGACCTGAGACTATGTTTGCCGATGAAGCTATCGCAGTTCATCCATCAGATGAAAGATACAAGGATTTAGTAGGCAAGAAGGTTATCCTGCCGCTGGTAGGCAAGGAAATTCCTATCATTGCCGATATGTATCCTGACCCTGAAAAGGGAACAGGCGCAGTAAAGATCACTCCTGCTCACGACCCTAACGACTTTGAAGTTGGGCAGCGTGCAGGACTTGGCTGCCCGACCTGCATCAACAAGGATGCTACCATGAACGCTCTTGCAGGAAAGTACGAGGGACAGGACCGTTACGAATGCCGTAAGAACTGGGTTGCTGACCTTGAGGCAGCAGGCTATCTGGTTAAGACTGAGGAAAAGGTTATTCCTATGGGAGAATGCTACAGATGCCACACCGTAATCGAGGATATGATCAGCGATCAGTGGTTCGTAGCCATGGAAGAACTGGCTAAACCGGCTATCGAAGCTGCTAAGAACGGCACACTGAGACATATTCCTGAAAGATTTGAAAAGACTTATCTTCACTGGCTCGAGGAAATCAGAGACTGGTGTATTTCACGTCAGCTCTGGTGGGGACACAGAATTCCTGCATACTACTGCGATGAGTGCGGTGAAATGGTTGTTGCATACGATCAGCCGGAAAAATGTCCTAAGTGCGGAAGCGTTCACATGCATCAGGACGAGGACGTTCTCGATACATGGTTCAGCTCTGCTCTGTGGCCTTTCTCGACTCTGGGGTGGCCTGAAAAAACTCCTGAACTTGAATACTTCTACCCTACAGATGTACTGGTAACAGGCTACGATATTATCTTCTTCTGGGTAGTAAGAATGGTGTTCTCCGGACTGGAATATATGGGGGATGTGCCTTTCCACGATGTATATATCCATGGACTGGTAAGAGATGCAGAGGGACGCAAGATGTCCAAGTCACTGGGCAACGGCGTAGACCCCCTTGAAATCATAGATAAGTACGGCGCAGATGCACTGAGATTCATGCTTTCCACAGGTATCACACCGGGTAACGACATGAGATTCAAAGAGGACAGACTGGAATCATGCAGAAACTTTGCCAACAAGCTCTGGAACGCTTCAAGATTCGTAATAATGAATCTTCAGAACGAGGACGGCAGCTTCAGGGAAATGGCCAAGTGCTGCGATGAATGCTGCGGCGGATGCTGTGCCAATACTACTAACTTTGCAAACATTGCTCTTAAAGATGAAGACAAATGGATTATAAATAAAGTAAACGAAGCCATCGAATACGTGGACGCAGCTATGGAAAGATACGATCTGGCACTGGCCGGCCAGAAGGTTTATGACCTTATCTGGAATGAGTACTGCGACTGGTATATTGAGCTGGTAAAACCGAGATTATGGGGCGATGACGAAGAGGACAAGAAGGTTGCCAGATTTACGCTGGTTATGTGCCTGAAGAATATGCTCAAGCTCCTTCACCCGTTCATGCCGTTTATCACAGAGGAAATCTGGGGATTCCTGCCTCACGGTGAAGACGAGCAGGGATTCCTCATCAAGGCAGAATGGCCTAAGACGAGCATCAGCTATATCTATCCTAAGTCATCCAAGATCGTTGAGATGGCAATGGATGCAATCAAGGCCATCAGAAATATCAGAGCAGAAAAGAATGTAGTACCTTCCAAGAAGCTGAGGGCCATTATCTTGGCTGAAGGCGAAAAGGAGGAGACTATGAAAGCGGGCGCAAATTATCTGAAGAACCTTGCCAATATTACTGAGCTTACCTTTGCTGAAAGTAAGGCAGAAATTCCGGAAGACGCAGTTTCAGCCGTAATCGACGGAGCGGAAATCTATGTGCCTCTGGATGACCTTGTAGACTACAAAGAAGAGTTCGACAGACTCACCAAGGAAAAGAAGAGACTTGAGGGCGAGGTCGCCAGAGTAAACGGCAAGCTTTCCAACCAGGGCTTCGTAAGCAAGGCCCCTGAAAAGGTTATAAACGAGGAAAAGGCCAAGAAAGAAATGTATGAGGAAATGCTGGCCAAGGTAACAGCTCAGCTTGAATCCGTTTCAAAGAAGGTGCAGTAAAGTGCAGAAGAAACAACAGACAAATGCCAGTTCAGCAATAGAAAAGATTGAGGAATTTCAGCGATTCGGAAGCATTCTGGGATTGGAGAGGATGAATGCGCTCCTTGAGCTTCTGGGAAACCCGCAGGATGAACTGAAGATAATTCATGTGGCGGGAACCAACGGTAAAGGCTCAATCTGCAGATATATTTACAGCGTGCTTCAGGCGGCCGGATATAAAACCGGCCTCTTTACCTCACCTTTCCTGGAGGTTTTCAACGAGAGAATAGAACTGGACGGAAAGTACATCAGCGATGAAGAACTGGCTGAATATACGGAAAGAGTTCTTACATGTGTGGAGACACTTACCACAAGAGGTGAACAGTCGCCTACAGAATTCGAAGTGATAACTGCCATTGCTTTCCTATATTTCAAGGAGAAAGGATGCGATTATGCGGTAATGGAAGTGGGTCTGGGCGGCAGAGGCGATTCGACCAATGTGTGCAAATCACCTCTCATTTCAGTCATAGCTTCTATTTCCTATGACCATACTGACAGACTTGGAAATACCATTGCTGAAATAGCTGCCGAAAAAGCGGGCATAATAAAAGAAGGATGCCCTGTAGTAACGAGTGCCGAAGCGGAAGACGCTTTGAAGGTAATAGAGGACAGGGCATCAGAACTGGGCTGCATGTACTTCCAGACACGTCATGTTCCGTACATTGTAAAAACTCAGGGACTGGCAGGCTCCACATTTGATGTCAACCTTCAGGGTGTATCCTTTGATAACCTTGAAATCTCCATGCCGGGAGAACACCAGGTAAAGAATGCCATATGCGCCCTGGCAGCTTTGAGCATAATGGAAGAAAGAGGCGATGTTTCGCTCAGCAGGGATGACATTTACAGGGGATTCCGAGAAGCAAGGCAAATAGGCAGGCTTGAGGTTATGTCTCCTGAGGGGAAAGTACCTGTTGTCATTATTGACGGGGCACACAATCCTGACGGTGCGGCAGCTCTTAGAAAATCCATGAAACAATACATGTCTGGCAAAAAAATTCTTATGGTCACAGGAATGCTTGCGGATAAAGATACTGAAAGCATTCTGAAGGAGTTTACAGCCATAACGGATACATTTATTGCTACAGAGCCGGAAAATCCGAGAAAGCTGAGTTCAGACGCACTGAAGGATAAACTGGAAGCCCTTGGAGCAGAGTGTGAGAGCATTCCTGACTGCAGAGAAGCTGTCAGAGCGGCAGCAGAGCGCGGCAGGAATTTTGATGCGGTTCTTTATGCGGGATCGCTGTATATGATAGGAGCCATCAGAGGGCTCCTCAGACAGGGAGAATAAAGATGATGAAATTTACAATGAGCTCCACTGATGAATACGAGAGACTGGTTAAGTTTTTTGTTGAAAACCAGCTGGAGTTTGACGGTGATGAGGAAGTAGACACAGACATAATAAAATGCTGGAAAATAACCCAGGGAGACGATTATCTTGTGGCAGGCTGTGTGCTCGCTCAGAGAGAGGGGAGATATATTATTGACGGCATAGCTGTGGACAAGCCTATGAGAAAGACAGGTATAGGCAAAATCCTTGTTGATAAGGTTATTTCTGAGGTGAAAGAAAGAGGGGGAGATTCAATCTACCTTGTGGCTCGTGCACCGGGATTCTTTAAAAAGCTGGGATTTACAGTAATTAATCCGACTGAAGCACCTAACTTTTTCGAATGTAAGCAGTGCCCGCAGTATAGAGTAAGCTGCCACCCTGAGGTTATGAAACTGGAGATAAAATAATGAATTACAGCAAACTTTTACAGGCCATTCTGGATATTGCCGAGGAAATGCTTGTATGCGGTGCTGAGGTCAGCAGGGTGGAGGACAGCATTGAGAGAATGTGTACTGCGTATCACTGTACAAGAGTCAACGCATTCATCATTACATCTAATATTCAGGTTACTATGGAAGATCCGGACGGAGAAATTGTAACTCAGATCAGACGTATTGTCAGAAGTGATGTAAACTTCGATAAACTGGACTATCTTAACGATCTTTCCAGATACATATGCAGAGAGACTCCTGACGTTCCGCAGATACGCCATAAATTCGACAGCGTTATGGCTAGAAAAAGTCATCCATTGTGGATAGATTATCTTGGAGCAGCCCTGATTGCTGGGGGATTCGCCGTGTTTTTTGGAGGAAATATTGAAGATGGTGCGGCTTCCGCTGTTCTGGGTATGATAATGCTGACCATGATGAAGTTCATGGGACGTTATGAAAAAAACCAGCTGGCTATGATGTTTATTATTTCTTTTATGGCAGGGTTGTTTACAATACTCATGATGACAGCAGGGTTTGGCGAACATAAGGACAAGATTATGATTGGCGGTATTATGTTGCTTATCCCTGGTATAGCCATGACCAATTCTGTAAGAGACATGCTGACAGGTGATATAGTTACAGGAATGCTCAGGCTGACCAATTCACTGCTTCAGGCAGCTGCTATAGCCTGCGGATTTGCTCTTTCGCTGATGGTGACAGGAGGTGGCGCATTATGATTATTCAGACAACGGCGGCTTTTCTGGGTTCCATTGGGTTTGCCATATTCTTTAAGATGAAGGGCAAACAGATAGTGCTGGCCGGTATAGGCGGGGCTGTGACATGGATAGTTTACTTACTGATACAACATTTCATAGAAGGGTATTTTGTGCCCTATCTTGTGGCTTCAATCTTTGTTGGAATATATGCGGAGATAATGGCCAGAGTAAATAAGGCTCCGGCAACTATCTTCCTGACGGCAGCGGCTGTTCCTCTGATCCCTGGAGGAAGTCTCTACTATACCATGCTTGGACTGGTGGAACAGGATGAGGAATTATTCGCCACCAGCGGCGTTGCTGCGCTGACTATCGCCCTGGCTATTTCACTTGGATTTGTAGTAGTGGCACTGGCGAACAAATATATAAATATTTTCTTGAGAAAGACCTCGCTGTAAAGGGCGAGGTTTTGCTTCATTTAGGAATACTTTTCATCCGTCATAATAAAATGTATAGACACTAAAACTATGGAGGAAAAATATGGAAAGTAATATTGCGGAACTTTGCGGGGCAGTGCTTTCGGAGCTTAAATACAGCCACAAAACCTATGGAGAGATCTTTTATACCTTCGTGCTGGGAATAGAACGGCGCAGCGGCTACATAGACGAAATAAATATCATGGTATCTGAAAGGCTTATTTTTGACAATCCGCCCAGACTCAACGATTTCGTAGAGATAAAAGGGCAGGTGAGGACATACAATGAACTTTCGGAGGGGAGAAACAAGCTTAACGTAGTTGTATTTGCCAAAGAAATATATCTGAGCGAGAATTTCGGGTATAATGAAAACTATGTATATTTGGAAGGCTTTCTTTGCAAAGAGCCTCTTAAACGAACATCCCCTCTCGGCAGGGACATATGCGATCTGATGATGGCAGTAAACAGGATGTATAATAAATCAGACTACATACCGTGTATTGCATGGGGAAGAAATGCAGGCTATGCTGAGAGTCTTGGAGTGGGGACGAAGCTTTCCGTTGAGGGGAGAATTCAGAGCAGAGATTACAGAAAAAAACTGGAGGATGGTTCCTCGGAGATGCGCAAGGCCTTTGAGGTATCCATTGTAAAAATTGAGGAAATATGATAAAATTACTTCAGAAGAACAGCCTGGCGGCTGAATTTACCCGGGAGGAAGCGACACGGCATGACAGAAAAACTAACATCAGAGGATATTCTTAAGGCATTGAACACCCATTACTGTGAATCCATTTTCATAACTGACGGTGAGGGAAAAGTAATTTTTGTAAACGAGCTGGGTGCTGAAAGAATGGGAACTAAGCGCGAAAATCTCATGAACAGAAATGTGAGAGAGTTTCTGTCTGAGGGAATGTACGAAAGATCCACTACTCTGACGGCTATTGAAACCAAACAGGACGCAGTGGGAACCCTGAATCCTGATGATGACAGATCCAGCGTATCACACAGTGTGCCTGTGCTGGACGATAATGGTGATGTAATAATGGTCGTTACCAACAACATGAATAAAGAACATAGCCGTGAATGGGAGCAAATCCTTAAAAGGGAGAGACAGGTCACAGAACGTCTTCGCCGTGAGCTGGACAATCTGCGTGATCAGGAGGAAGAACCACTTATAGCCCACAGCCCCCAGATGCAGAAAATCTACAGCATGATAAATGTTATCGCGCCTACAGACAGCAATGTGATTATTCTGGGGGAAAGCGGTACGGGTAAGGACGTAATGGCCAGATACATACATGACCACTCAGGCAGATCGGATAAGGCTTTTATAAGTGTAAACTGTGCGGCATTGCCGGAACAGCTGCTGGAATCTGAACTCTTCGGTTATGAAGCAGGAGCTTTCACAGGTGCGCTTTCAAAGGGAAAAATAGGTCTTTTTGAAGCTGCTTCGGGAGGAACTCTGTTTCTTGATGAAATAGGAGAGATGCCTCTTGCTTTGCAGTCAAAACTTCTGCGTGCTCTTGAAAACCATGAGATAAGGAGAGTAGGCGGTGTTAAAAATATTCCTATTGATGCAAGAATAATATGTGCTACCAATGCCAATCTTCAGGAAATGATAAAGGAAAAGACATTCAGAGGCGATCTATATTACAGACTCAGTGTATTTACGCTCAATCTGCCGCCGCTGCGGGAAAGAAAAGAGGATATAATACCTCTTGCGGAGGTTTTCCTTAAGAAACTTAATCAGAAATACGGAACTGATAAGATACTTGCGGATGTAAGTATAGACACCATGAAACGCCATAACTGGCCGGGAAACATCAGGGAACTGAAAAATGTAGTTGAGAGAATTTTTGTGGTCAGCAAAGGCCGGGAACTTATCTTTACTCCCACACCTACTGCGGATATTGAACAAGCTGTAGACGAACCTATGAACTATATAAACACAGGTGAATATGGAAGCCTGAAAGAATATATGGATGAAATGGAAAGACTGTATATTGCAAAGGTTATGGCTGAATGCAACGGCTCTGTAAATGAAAGCGCAAAAAAACTTGGCATTCACCGAAGTGTGTTATATAGAAAAACCCATAAGGACAAGAATGAAAATAGCAATAGTAAATGATATGTTGCAATATAAAGACACAATAGGTCTTAAATATGCAACATATTGCTAAAATGCATCATATTAAATTGTTAGAAAAACCGCAAACTGGTTCAAAACAGGCGGTTTTTTTATTTGCTTAATTGTTGGCACACTTATTGCTTTTACATTTAGTGAAAATAAAAAAGTATTCTGAAAGGAATGAAGATTATGAAAGACATTAAAAAAGTTCTCATCATGGGCGGCGGTCTCATGGGAAAAAATATAGCTTTCGTGGTTTCATCTGTAAAAGACTATGAAATCACAATCTACGACATCAACCCCGTTGATGTTGAAGCAGGAATCCGCATGAGCACCAAGCAGCTTGTTGAAAAGGAAATCGTTTCCGAAGCCGAGCTCGCAGAAAGACTCAGCAGAATCCATTTCACACAGGATATTGAAAGCGAAGGCATTAAGGATGCTGATCTGGTTATTGAAGCAGTATTCGAGAATATGGACCTTAAGCGCGAAACATTCGCAAAGCTTGAAGCAAGATGCCGCAAGGACTGTATATTCTGCACCAACTCATCTGTAATGAGCCCTTCTGAGATTTCGAGAGACCTGAAGTACCGCAGCAGATTTGTAGGAACTCATTTCTGGAATCCTGGTCACCTTATCCCGCTTGTTGAGGTTGTCAGAACCGATGCAACAGATGACGAAACTGCAGAAACAGTTATGAATTTCATGGCTAAAATAGGTAAAAAGCCGGCACTTTGCAATAAAGACGTTCCTGGTTTTATAGCAAACAGACTGCAGCACGCATTATGGCGTGAGGCTATTTCCATCGTAGAGAACGGAATTGCAGATGCTGCGACCGTTGATATGGCAATCAAGAATTCCTTCGGACTCAGATTACCGCAGCTTGCTCCACTTGAAAACTCCGATATGGTGGGAACAGATCTTACATACAACATCCACGACTACGTTCTTAACTACATTGAGGATAGTCACAAGCCGTCACCGCTTCTTACTAAGATGAAGGAAGAAGGCAAGATGGGATTCAAGTCCGGAGAAGGATTCTACAAGTGGACTCCGGAGGAAATTCAAAAATGCAATGAAGACCTGAATAGCTATCTGATAAAGATGCTTTACAATAAATAATCAAGATCAAGAAAGGAAGTTGATTAAAATGTCAGATTTAAAAAACAAGCGTATAATTACCATCGCTACTACAGGAGCATGGCCTAAGAAAGAAAACAATCCTAACGTGCCTATGACACCTGCAGAGATTTCAGAAGATATCTATGACTGCTGGAAAGCAGGCGCTGCAATCGCTCACATTCATATGAGAGATGACGAAGGAAACGGCACCATGGATCACAACAAGTTCAGAGAAACAGTTGAGCTTCTTGAAAAGAACCATCCTGACTGCGATATCATCATAAATATGACTACTTCTGGAGACATCTATGCTACAGATGAAACAAGAGTACAGCATGTCAAGGAATTAAAACCTGAAATGGCTTCATACGACTGCGGTTCTATGAACTGGCTTAACAAGGCGCTCTTCATCAACAGCCCTGATTTCCTCGAAATGTGCGGCAAGCTTTTCCAGGAAACAAACACTAAGCCTGAAATTGAGGCCTTTGACCCTGGTATGATTGCCAACGCAGCATACTACCTTAAGAAAGGCATTCTGAAGGAACCTCTTCACTTCCAGTTCTGCATGGGATGTGCAAACGGTATCCCTGGTTCAGTAAAGAATCTTCTGTTTATGAAGGAAACCGCTGATGAGCTTATCGGCAAAGGAAAGTACACCTGGTCCTGCTTCGGCGTAGGCCACTCCGCTATGGAAATCATGTATGCAGCCATCGCAATGGGCGGAAACATCAGAGTCGGCATGGAAGACAACGTAATGTATGCAAAGGGACAGCTTGCAGACAGCAACAGACAGTTCGTAGAAAGAGCAAAGAGAGTTATCGAAGAATACGGCTGTGAGGTTGCAACACCTGATGAAGCAAGACAGATTCTGGGACTTAAATAATTAGACGACACAAGGGATTTGGATTGAGATTATCCGTTGGGGGGGGGAGTATTGGTATAATTATTTTTATTATTGAAAGGAGAAATCTCATGCCAAACGAAAACGTAAAGCAGAGCAAAGGTACTCCGTTATGGAGACTTTCCAAAAAGTTCCAATACGCGGCTGACAGAATTATTCCGGACTCATTAGTATTCTGCTTAATTCTTACATTCCTCGTATTCGTACTCGCACTTATTTTAACAAGAACTAATCCGTTAGACTTATGTACTTACTGGTTCAACGGACTGTGGACACAGAACAGCTTCGCTTTCCAGATGGGTATCATGGTAGTAACCTGTGCTACATGCGCTAAGGCGCCACAGGTTAAGAGAGTAATGAACAAACTTGCAAGCAAGGCTCACACACCTACAGTTGCAATGATTATGCTGGTAATCTTCGGATTCGTAACAAGCTTTATCAACTGGGCATTCTGTACAGTAGTAGGCGCACTTTTCGCTATGTATCTTGCAAA
Organism: Bacillota bacterium; assembly: GCA_022787405.1. Classification (GTDB taxonomy): domain Bacteria; phylum Bacillota; class Clostridia; order Peptostreptococcales; family Anaerovoracaceae; genus SUG1106. Next base: position 5,481 of record JALFXR010000043.1, on the reverse strand, counting down.
GAACGTAAGAGGTATGCATTTCCCTCTTATGCTTGCTGTAATCTATACCTGCATGGTATTCGGACAGTGCCTTGGACCAACAGCTTCTGTATATGCATTGCTTGCAACGGAAGATAACTTCCTGATCCAGGCTGGATACTTCGATGGAATCTTATCTCAGGATATAACCGTATACAACCCGCACAACGTTATCATCTGGGCTATCTTCGCAGTTATTCTGCTGGTTATTGCTATAATGACCAAACCGCCTCAGCACGAAATCGTTGAACTTAAAACCGAACTGGATGACGCAGATGTAAACTATGACGTTGAATTCAAAGAAACTCCTGCTGACAAGATGAACGGCGGAAAGCTCTTCATGTACATCATCGGACTTGCAGGCATCATCGTAATCGCAAGAGAATTCATTACAAAGGGATTTATGGGTGCATTATCCATGAACCTTATCATCTTCCTGTTCATCGTAGCAAACTGCTTCTTATACAAGACTCCGAGAGCTTTCATCGAAGCCTATAAGGACAACATGAAACTGGCTTGCGAAATCATCGTACAGTTCCCGTTCTATGGTGGTATCATGGGAATCATGCAGGATTCAGGTCTTGCTCAGGTAATCGTTGCCGGTATCGTATCAATCGCTACTGCTGCAACACTTCCGGTATGGTCATTCATCTCTGCTGCAGTTGTTAACCTGTTTATCCCGTCACAGGGCGGACAGATTATCGTTCAGGGACCGTTACTGTTAGACGCTGCAAATCAGCTTGGAGCAAACAAGATTGACGTTATCAATGCATTCGTATACGGCGATGAATGTACTAACCTGTTACAGCCTCTGTATCTCATCCCGATGCTTGCTGTAGTTAATATGAAGCTGAAGGATGCATGGGGTATGTGCGCATTCATCTGCTTGTTCTGGTTTATCGTAGTAACATTAGGATACCTGATTGCTCCGGGATTAGTACCTATGGCAGGAATATAAATTTAAAACCGGCACAAGATTTGTGAATATAAATGGCACAGGTGAGTTTGAGATTCACCTGTGCCTTTAATCCAGAATGGAGGAATCCCCGATGGCCCAAAAAAGAGAAAAAAAGAAGACTCCGTCATGGTTCTTATATGGACTGGTGGTCGTGATGCTGGCGGTTTTTGTATTTCAGATGGTTTTTCCTACTAATCTGGGGAAAATATTTGATAAGTATTCTCAGAATGCCGTGAAAATATCAGTTACTGTAACATCGGCTGACGGAAATAACGTTTCATACCATACTGATTCCGCAGAAGCAATGTCTGCCTTCAGCCAATGGGCACATAAGCAGACCATGAGGAACCGGTCGCTGGCAGACAGCATTACGGCGGAGGCTGTTTCCCAGACGGAATATAATTTTGCAATGGAAGGGACAGACGGAACCTATTCTGCCATAGTCGTTGATGAAAGAGGATTCGTCCATGTGGGAGCCGAGTTATATAAGGTTACGGGAGATGTTGACTCCTTTATTAAAGAAATGATTTCACAATTTGAAAGCTGGGGGTAAAAAGATGAAGAATTTAAGCGGAAAAAATGCAGTAGTAACCGGAGCAGCGAAGGGAATTGGCTTGGGAATTGCAGAAAGATTTGCACAGGAAGGTGTGAATGTTTTACTTGCAGATATAATGGGTGCTGAAGCAGAAAAGGAAGCTGTACGCCTTTCTTCAGAATATGGTATAAAGGCAGATGCATATTAGATTGATTTAACCTCTAACGATGAGATAGAGACCATGATGGAATATGCGTATAACACATTTGGCAGTATCGATATTCTTGTATGCAATGCAGGTATCACCATACATAACTGGGCAACTGATTACACTATTGAGCAGATAGATAAAGTTTTTGACCTTGATCTCAGAGGTTATTACCTTTGTGCCAGAACAGCCGCAAGATATATGAAGAAGCAGGGTAAAGGAAATATCGTTATGATTTCATCTGCTAACTCTGTTATATATCACTCGAAGAGGTCTCTGTACAATGTTTCCAAGGCGGCAACCGCAGGAATGGCAGGAACACTTGGAGTAGAGCTTGCAAGATTCGGTATCCGCGTTAATTCAGTGGGACCGGGATATGTGGCAACAGACCTGGTAAAGCAGGGAGTAGAAAACGGAACTATAAAAATGGAAAAGAATTTTCAGGTTATTCCTGAAAAGCGCTTCATAGAAGTTGAAGAAATAGCATCTGTGGTAGCATTTCTGGCATCAGATGAATCCAGCGCAATTAACGGTCAGAATATTCTGGCTGATCTTGGCTGGTCTAAGAACGCATTGCCTGAAGATACTGATATGGAATAGATGCAGAATATAAAAGATGTATTAGTAAAAATTGTATTAAAATCTATCAAAAGAAAGGGTGAAGGATATGACCTGGGGACCAAGTTTTATGTATTATCACTGTGAAAAGTGCGGACACAAATTTAAGTATGCGCTTGATCTGATGACTGAATTCGGAGAGGAATTTGGCAAGTGCCCGCGGTGCGGTGGCGCAGGCGTCTACGAAAAGGACGGTGCCAGAACCGTAGATGATTTTGATTACGAGGAGGTTGAGTAGTGATTCAGACAACTGAATTGCTCTACCGATTTAACATAGAGTACAAGTATAAATACCACACATAAACCACTTGCCGCGCATTATCGGCAAAAGAAGAATCACCCAGCGATTACATTTATAATTTTCTCCTATCCGTGCAGGGTGATTTTTTCTATTGATTTAAAAAGGGTAAAGTGGTAGAATTATGAGTATTGATGAGATAATTGGAGGAAAAGTAAAATGTTCGACGTTAACGGAAATGACAACAGCACATACAATATTGATAATTTTGAACTGATAAAGAAAACATCGCCGGTAGTGGGTGACCTGATTGAAAAGGAATACAACCGTCAGAAAAATAATGTGGAGCTTATCGCTTCCGAAAACTACTGCTCAGAAGCAGTTCTGGCAGCATGCGGCAGCTGTCTGTCCTGGAAATATGCAGAAGGTTATCCTTATGTACGTACTTCCGGCAATACAAGCCGTTACTACGGAGGAACAGAGTTTATAGACCAGCTTGAAGAATACTGCTGCGACATGTGGAGAAAGGTATTTGACACAGACTATCACGTGAACGTGCAGCCTCACAGCGGATCCCAGGCCAATTTTGCAGCATATAAATCTATCCTGAACCCCGGAGATACCATTCTTTCACTGAGCCTGGACAACGGAGGACACCTCACTCACGGTTCTTCTGTTAATTTCAGTGGCAAGCTTTACAATATGGTGTTCTACGATGTAGACGAAAGAGGTTATATCGATATGGCTGATGTAAGAAAGAAGGCTCTTGCATGCAGACCTAAACTTATTTTGACAGGCGCTTCCGCTTATTCCAGAATTATTGATTTTCCGGCTTTTGCTGAAATAGCAAAGGAAGTGGGCGCATATTTCATGGTGGACATGGCACATATCGCAGGTCTTGTAGCAGGAGGTGCTCATCCGTCACCGTTCGGATATGCTGATATAGTTACTACCACAACTCATAAAACATTGAGAGGACCTCGCGGAGGACTTATTTTCGCCAGACCGGAGCTTGCTAAAAAAGTGGACAGTGCTGTTTTCCCTTACGCACAGGGAGGCCCACTTGAACACATTATCGCAGGTAAGGCAGTATGTGCGGAAGAGGCATTAAAACCTGAATATAAGGAATACGTTCATCAGGTTGTAAAGAATTGTAAGGCCATGTCTGATGAATTCATCAGATTAGGTTATAAAATTGTTACAGGAGGCACAGATAACCATCTCATTCTTCTTGACCTGTCAGATGAACCATTCAGCGGAAGAGTGCTTCAGGAGAGATGTGATGAGATAGGAATCACACTTAATAAGAACTGTGTACCTTGCGAAAAGAGAACTCCTAAGGAAACATCAGGAGTAAGAATCGGTACAGCACCGATGACTACCAGAGGATATAAAGAAGAGGACTTCGTAAAGGTAGTACACAGAATCGATGAGCTTATCAAAAAACTGAGAGAAGAGTACAAGTAAAAAACAGTTAAGACAAACGCAAAAAACAAAGACGCGATGAATACCTTGCACAGGGATTCATCGCATTTTTATTATACAAAAAAACGGAACATCCTGACGGTTGTTCCGCTGTCTGGTGGAGCATAGGGGGCTCGAACCCCTGACCTCTTGACTGCCAGTCAAACGCGCTCCCAGCTGCGCTAATGCCCCATTTTCACTTAACAAAATTATTCTATCACATTTTTATGGGTTGTGCAATAAAAAAAGCGGACAAATTCAATTATTTGATGTATAATAAAAAAGCTTGCATGCAAAAAAATTTTATGGGAGAACTGTTATAATAAAATGAAAAAATTTCTAAACCGAATTTTTATCGACGGATTGACAGGCATGGCACATGGGCTGTTTGCCACATTAATAGTAGGTACGATTATACAGCAGATAGGATTACTCATAGGCGGAAATGCCGGTGATATGATATATCTCATGGGGAAGATGGCAGCGGCCATGACCGGTGCAGGTATAGGCGTAGGTGTGGCATGCCGTTTTAAAGAAAGCACACTTGTTACGGTATCTGCCGGAATTGCAGGAATGGTAGGAGCTTTTGCAAGCAAGCTTCTGGCAGGTACTGTACTGGTGGAAGGAGCTATAGTACTGGCTGGACCAGGAGAGCCACTGGGCGCTTTTCTTGCGGCATACATAGGAATTGAAATGGGACATCTTGTATCTGGGCGAACCAAGGTGGATATTCTGGCTGTACCTCTTGTTTCTATAGGGTTTGGCGCTACGGCAGGTCTGATTCTGGGACCGCCGATTTCCGGATTTATGACAGCCATAGGAAGCATGATAAACTGGGGAACCGAACAGCAGCCTTTCCTTATGGGAATAGTAGTATCCGTACTCATGGGAATGATATTGACTCTGCCTATAAGTTCTGCGGCTCTTGGTGTTATACTTAATCTTTCCGGATTGGCGGCAGGCGCCGCTACTGTGGGATGCTGCTGTAACATGGTGGGATTTGCAGTTGCCAGCTTCAGGGAAAACGGTATGGGAGGACTGGTTGCACAGGGAATAGGAACATCTATGCTTCAGGTACCTAACATAGTACGCAAACCTGTTATATGGATTCCGGCAATTCTGTCAAGTGCAATTTTAGGTCCGGTTTCAACTATGATATTACACATGACTAACAATGCTACAGGTTCTGGAATGGGAACCGCGGGCCTGGTAGGACAGATTATGACATGGCAGACAATGACTGTTTCAGATCCTACAGGGCTGGTGCTGATAAAAATTCTGATAATACAGATTATTCTTCCGGCAGTAATTACGCTGATTATTTCTGAATTTATGAGAAAGAAAAAATGGATAAACTACGGCGATATGAGGCTGGACGTTTAAAGAGACTGTGAAAAAAAGTCTGTAAATTTAATTAACTGATCAATAGCCTTCTATGGTAA
>JALFXR010000022.1 GCA_022787405.1 Bacillota bacterium | reverse complement strand
CACCGCGGATTACGAGGAGACCCTTCTATACTTCCAGCCGGAGGAACTGAATCTCTCCAAAGGCACCCGCGTCCGCGTTACCGCCGGCCCTCTCGAAGGCCAGGAGGGTGTTTTCCTGAAAGTCAAGGGTGCCCGCGACCGCCGTCTGGTCATCCATATTGAAGGAGTCATCGCCGTCGCCAGGGCACTGGTCCACCCGGAGCTGGTGCAGGTGATAGGGTAAATTCGATATTTCGCCATTGCTAAGCCAATGACAAAAGACAATATTCAGCCAGATATGATGGCGGACCACTCCGCCAACAACCGCCGCATCGCGAAGAACACGCTGATGCTCTATGTCAGGATGCTGGTGGGCATGCTGGTCTCCCTCTATACCTCCAGAGTCCTGCTCAATGCCCTCGGCGTTGAGGATTATGGCATATACGGAGCCGTGGGCGGATTCGTGTCGATGTTCTCGCTGATTTCCTCGGCGCTGACGGCGTCAGTCAGCCGTTTCCTCACGTTTGAGCTGGGGACTGGCAATAGGGAAAGGCTTAGCCGAGTCTTTTCCACATCGGTATTGATTCAGATATCGCTTGCAATAATCGTAGTCTTGCTTTCAGAAACGCTCGGGCTGTGGTTTATGCATCACAAGATGACGATACCAGTGGACAGGATGGGTGCTGCAAATGTAGTTTTTCAAGTATCCATTATTACATTCATTTTCGGATTGTTGTCTGCTCCGTTCAGTGCAACCATAGTATCTCATGAGAAGATGGGCGTGTTTGCATTCTTCGGCTTATTTGAGATTTTAGCAAGGTTGGGCATTGTCCTGTTTATCGCTTATTGCTACTTGGTAAATGACAGACTTAAGGTATATGCCGTATTGGTGATGGCCTTATCTGTGATAATGCAAGGAATATACATCTGGTATTGTAAACGTAGCTTCGAAGAATGCGATATTAAACTCATATTTGACAAGAAGGTTTTCCGGGAAATGGGATCGTTTGCTTCCTGGGTTTTTATAGGATGTACTGCTGCACAGTTAAAGAATCAAGGTGTGAACCTTTTGTATAACGTGTTTGTCGGGCCAGTACTGAATGCCGCCAGGGGTATTGCTACTTCGGTTAATGTCGCAGTTACCTCTTTTGCCTCCAACTTCATGACTGCCCTGAATCCGCAGATCACGAAACTCTATGCGGCGGGGGATTTGAAATATGCTCACTCCCTTGTAGAGAAAGGCTCGAAATTTTCGTTTTACATCATTTTGTTTTTTGCAGTCCCGATTCTGCTTGAGACAGAATTCATACTTGGAATATGGTTGGGGAACTTTCCGGAGCACAGCGTTGATTTTGTTCGACTTTCGTTGATGCTGTCATTAGTTGAAACATTGTCCAATACACTGATGACTCTGCAGACAGCAACGGGCAACATAAGGAATTATCAGTTAGTTGTAGGCGGTATATTGTTGATGAACTTTCCTCTCTCATATCTCTGCTTAAAAGCGGGAATGCTGCCCGAGGTTACTTATATAGTGGCAATTTTAGTTGACGTTGTCTGTCTTTTTACCAGATTAATGTTTCTGCGGAAAATGGCAGGGTTGCCGATGATGCATTTCGTTATATATGTGCTGTTAAATGTTACTCTTGTGACTATAGTATCAGTAATTCTGCCATTCATAATACATGTTTCAATGCCGTTGGGCTGGCAGCGTTTTCTGGCTGTTGGCTTTATGAGTGTAGTATCAGTTCTGCTCTCCATTTTGTTCATTGGATGTTCAAGGAGTGAAAGAGAGTTTGTCCTGTTGAAATGCGTTAGAGAAATTAAGAGGTTTAGAGGATGATTGACGTAGAGGATAGGACGAAATGCTGCGGATGTTCCGCTTGTTCTGCAGTATGCCCCTTTGATGCTATATCGATGGCGACTGACTCCATGGGGTTCATTTACCCGAATGTGGATAAGGAAAGGTGTAGGGATTGTGGTTTGTGCGAGAAAGTATGTTCATTGCAGGGTGATTGCGAGGGCAAGACAGAGTTTATCTCTCCGAGGTTTTTTGCGGCAAGGCATAAAGATGAGAATGAGTTGATGAGAAGTCGCTCTGGGGCACTTTTTTTAGGGCTTTCAGATGTCGTTCTGTCTCAAAAGGGATCGGTATATGGGGCTGCTTTCGACTCCTCTTTTCGTGTTCAGCATATTAGGGCTATAACTGCGACTGAGCGGGACCGTATGAGAGGCAGCAAGTATGTTCAAAGTGATGTGACAGGAATATTCCCCTTGGTAAAGAATGATCTTGAACACAGCTTGCCGGTTTTGTTTTCCGGAACACCTTGCCAGATAGCCGCCCTCAAATCCTTCCTTAAGTATGAAAAAGTGGATGATACTAATCTTCTGTATGTGGATATAATCTGCCACGGCGTACCTGCACCGAATATATGGAAAGATTATTTGAAATATGTAGAGCATAAGTATAAAGATACAATTTTGGCGGCCGATTTCCGAGATAAGAGACATCATGGCTGGTCTGCACATCTTGAATCGTTTCTGCTTGAAAAGAAAGGGTGGATTTCAAGAAAATCATTTACGTACCTTTTTTATAGGCACATAATGTTCCGTCCAGTGTGCTCTGAATGCCGGTATTCAAATTTCAAAAGGCCTTCGGATATAACTTTAGGCGATTTTTGGGGCTGGGAACAGAACGTTCCAGACATGAATATTGACGATAAAGGAGTGTCTTTAGTCTTGGTGAACAGTACAAAAGGGCAGATGTTCATAAATCAGTTAAGAGATACTTACGATCTTCGTGCCGTTGACAACCTTTCATATATCCAGCCGAACCTTAAGGCTCCGAGTGTGTTTGACCCGAAGTGGAAGTCATTTGAACGTGATTATTCCAAGAAAGGCTTTGAATACGTTTTAAGAAAATATGGTGATGCTGGAGTGGATTACCTTGTGAAAAGGTTTTGTCAGAAGTCTAAGACCGCATACAGGATATTGCGTAAAAAGTTAGGTATTTGATATGAGAGTCGGTATCTTGACATTTCATTGTGCCAGGAATTATGGCGCAGTCTTGCAAGCGTATGCCTTACAGACTTATTTGGAAAAGCAAGGGCATCAGGTGTACGTTATCGACTATAGGCCATCAT
>JALFXR010000015.1 GCA_022787405.1 Bacillota bacterium | reverse complement strand
ACAACGGAATGTATTCCTTTGATGCAGAGGATGGGCAATTCACCATGCGAGTAATTCTCAATCTGTAAGTAAAAAACCTTCCCCGGATATATTACGGAGAAGGTTTTTCGTTATATTATTATGGGTTTAGTTGGATTCTCTAAAAGCGTAAGGACAGGCATGTCAGGCTGCCGTCGATTTTTCTGAACTCACCGGTATCCACCAGTTTAACAGGGTATCCGAGGTCTTCGATGATCTTCTGTGTCTTAGGATAACCTTCCGGTACGAGAACAGTGCCGTTGATGTTAAGGCTGTTGATGGCATAGAGTTCATCAGGCTCAACAACGAAGCGGTTGAAATCCTTGAATACAGGCTGAGCATTCATTACTTCAGTTACAAGCATGTTGTTGTTTTCCAGGTAAATAGCGAAGTCCTTAAGGTGCAGACCTTCTGTCACAGGTACAGTTGACGACGTATATCCGAATTTGGTTACGATATCATTGAACTGCTTTGCGCCTTCTTCGTTAGTACGATCGGACAGTCCTACATAGAAGTGATCGCCGACTCTCATTACATCGCCGCCTTCCATTGTACCAGGTGCTTCAATGTGGAAAATCTGTGATTCATCGTAGAACTTTCTGATAGTGTCGATAATCTCAAACTTTTCTCCGTTTCTGGAATCTGTGGCAGGATTGGTGATAACAGCACAGCGTTCCATAACTACTGCAGGGTCCTCAACGAAGCAGGAATCCGGGAATCTCTCGTCTGCTTCCAGGTCTGTAACCTCAAGACCCAGTCCTCTCAAAGTTTCTACATATTTATCATGCTGCTTTACAGCGTTTTCATAATCAGGAGTACCTTCGCAGAACTGGCCTGTGGAAATTCCGTCAATCAATGCTCTACACGGTTTTCTGGTGATTGCTCTTGTAAACATATTATGCCTCCTTCGAATCAAATTGACTTTTCTTGTGTTTATAGTATAATAAAAGCTAACATTCGTCAAACGCAAGTTTTTCATGTTTTTCATGCAAAAAAATCATGGTTATGCCAGTATTATATCAGGAGGAAAAGTAATGAATCTGTCACAATATGAGGCTCTGATTAAAGCGGTAGAAACCGGAACTATGACACAGGCAGCAGAGGAACTGGGATACACTCAGTCCGGCCTTACCCGTGCACTGAACTCTCTGGAGGAGCAGTGGAATGTGCGACTCCTTAACAGAGGCCGCAGCGGCGTACAGCTTACTCCTGAAGGAGAGCTTCTGCTTCCCTATATCCGCACAGTACTTCACGACCAGAGAAGGCTTTCTGAATACATAGATGAAATAAACGGCCTCCGTGAAGGCCTCATACGCATCGGCACCTTCAACAGTGTATCTGCTCAATGGCTTCCGGGCATTATCAAAAAATTTCATAAGGATTACCCTCGTATACGATTTGAACTCCTTCATGGAACCGATGAACAGATTAACAGCTGGATTGCCGACGGTCGCGTGGATGTAGGCTTCGTAGCCTATCCTTCCAAACTGGACCTTGACGATACCTTCTTATATCGCGACCCTATCGTCAGCATATTTGCTGAGGATGATCCACACGCTTCCATGGATACTTTCCCTATCTCCATGCTGCCAGAGCTGCCGTATATAGCTCTGAATGAAGGGGTAGAGGACGAGATTACCGCAATCCTGAACCAGAACAGGATTCAGCCGGATGCCCGCTTCGTTGAAAGTGACGACCATGCTGTAATCGCCATGGTGGAGCAGGGCCTGGGTATCAGCCTTATGTCTATGATGATGCTGCAGGGTTTTGACCGGCGCATTGCTGCAGTTCCGCTGGATCCGCCGGGACACAGGGATCTTGGCATCGCATGCCGGGACCGCAGACTTCTTTCGGCTGCGGCATCAAGGTTCTATGACTATGCCTGCGACTGGGTTGCCGAGTATAGGCTTTAAAAAAGCGGACAATCCGCAGTTTAAAATGCAGGTTTGTCCGCTTCGTTGTTGTCTATTCACTTATCCAATCACTTTTGATTTTTTTCTCCAGGACTTCAAACATATCGATATATTTAGCCTTGGTTTCAGAAACGATTCTGACAGCAATTCCTTCATTGTACGCATGAGATACGTTGTTTCTGGAAGCCATGGCCTCAACCCACAGCTCTTCATCTTCTATCATGCCAGCCTGATACGCAAGCTTTAATATGCTGCGAGGCGAACCTATACTTTGTAATTTCCTCTAAATTTCTGAGCGCACGCTGAAAATTCTCAAATTTTTTCATAAATAATCTTCCCCTCTCTCTCAATGGACTGTCTGAGTTCCTCTTGAACAAATCCATCCAAATCGACGATATCAAACATGAGCAAAGTTTGTATCTCCTCGTCGGCCTCCACTGCAAACCTGGCTGTATTACCTCCTGTGACAGCCAAATCGATGTCGCTTCGTTCTTTATTGTCGCCGCGAGCCCTGGAACCAAACAGAATTACCTTCTCAACTCCACAGTCACAGGCTAACTCTTTAATTTCATTTATGATTTTTTCCTTTAGATTTACCTGTACCATAAAATAGCCCTTTCTCTCGTACACATTCCTGTACCAATAATATAACCTCTGGAATCAAAAAAATCAATATCTGCTTTGGAGTAACCAAAAAAAGTCCCTCAACGTCTGGTTTATCAGGCTTTAAGGGACTTTTATCGCTTATTTCGTTTTTCGATTACTCGGCTACATAAGGAAGCAGTGCTACGATTCTTGCTCTCTTGATAGCAGTAGTCACTTCTCTCTGGTGCATAGCGCAAGTACCTGTGATTCTCTTAGGTAAAATCTTGCCTCTTTCAGTAACGTATCTTCTTAACTTTTCTACGTCCTTGTAATCGATTCTTTCTGTCTTATCGGCGCAGAACTGACAAACTTTCTTTCTTCTCATTCCGCCACCGCGTCTCTTTTCCATCATGTCTTTATCTCCTTTCTCTTAGAACGGGATATCTTCATCTATGGCAGAAAATCCTGCAGGTGCTTCATCAAAGCCCATTGACTGCGGCTGTGACTGCTGAGCTTCGCCGCGTGAATATGACTGGCTCTGGCCGCCCTGAGGTCTGTCTCCCCATTCTAAAAATTCTACTCTGTCAGCTACGACATCTGTGGTGTAAACGGTTGCACCGTCTTTGTTTGTATAACTGCCTGTCTGCAGTCTTCCCTGGACTCCGACCAGTCTTCCTTTGGCAAGGAATCTTTCGCAGTTCTCAGCCTGCTTGCCGAAAACAGTTACTCTCGGGAAGTCGGTCTGCTTTTCGCCGCCGGCTCTTACAGGTCTGTCGATTGCAACTGTGAAAGTGCATACCGCCATCTGTGTTCCGGCTGTGTATCTGACTTCCGGGTCTCTGGTCAATCTTCCGATTAGTACAACACTGTTCATTTACACCCTCCTATTTTTCGTCCTTGTTGATGATGATGTGTCTCATTACGTTGTCTGAGATTCTCAGTCTTCTGTCAAGTTCCTTAGGTAATGTAGGGTTGCCTGCGAATTCGATTACAACATAGTAACCTTCTTCCTTCTTTTCGATAGGATATGCAAGCTTTCTCATTCCCCAAACGTCTACTTTTTCAACTTCACCATCTGCAGCAATAATGGACTGAACTGTCTCTACTGTCGCATCTTTCTTTTCGTCTTCTAAAGTAGGATTGATAATGAACATAACTTCATATTTAGTCATTCTTTTCACCTCCCTGTGGACTGTATGGCGACGGGCTTATCCCGTCGCAGAGATTCACACGGACAAAGCCGTGCCTAATTATTATACTATAAAATCAGCAAATTGCAAGCTTTTTTTACTGAAGTTTGTCCGTAAGCTCGTTTTCTATGAGGCCGTCTGCTTTCATAAGATTCTGCATGGCTGCAATATCCGCTGAGACATCCATGTTTTCTGCAGAAAAAAGAGCGTCCAGCTGTCTCTCAAAGGCCGAGATCATGGTGTCCATGGTCTCTTCAATCTGCTTTTTGGCCTCGGAAATGTTCTTTCCTTCTATGCCCTGAGCATCCATCTGCTGATAATTATGTAAGAGTTTCATGCTTGTAGGCAGATAGTAATTGAGGAACTTGCGGAGCTTTTTCTGTTTTTCGGGCTGTTCCTGCACGATTTTGAATATCTTGGCAGTCAGGTCCTCCAAGCGGCTTATCTTGGCTGAAAATTCCTCTCCCGGAATCTTATCGTTTATCTCTCGTATTTCTTTTAAAATCTTCTCGTATTCATCAAGATTTGCCTCGGCCTCTGCTTCTGCTTTACGCGCTGCCTCCTGAGCCGCCTGTTCCTTCTTGGACATAGGTGCAGGTCCATCGATTACGATACACTCAGAGCGCATATCCAGATATGCCTTTTCTCCAAACATGCCTGAGTCGATGCACTGCTGCAGATACTTCTCCGTCTTGCTTCTCGACGCCGGAAGAGCCTCTGCGATTTCAGAAATCTGCATATACGGCGAATCTCCTACAATAGCCGCAATCTTATTTTTTCTCCGCTGGCCGTCGCGAAGTCGTTTAACCCCCAGAAGCATTACTCCTCCTGAAATAATCCAGATGCAGTTCTGAGCCACATCTCTTACTGCATATGAAATCCCAGTATTATTATCTACACACCAGACAAGATACTGTATTGAGTCCGGCAGATCCATTACGCCTACGAATAAAGCGAAAATCCCCAATCCTGTGAGAATTGCCGCAGGACTTTTTTTCTTTTTTGTTTTGCGGCTTCCTGCTTCATTCCCCATATTTGACAACGTTGTGTCTGAACTCGCTGCTGTTTTCGGAGATTTATCCTCGCAAATGTGGGCGATGAGAAGTCCCAGACCCAGCATCCAGTTGAAGCAGAATCCCACAACAATAAGCCATACCGGTATGTGATAACTACCATTGGGATTTTTAAAATTATCTAAAAAATAGTAGAATTTTTCTCTCTGCCGCAAGATGATTTTAGGTCGGTTGAGGGATTAGAAAACGCCGGAAACCCGCATAAACTCTATGTTT
>JALFXR010000008.1 GCA_022787405.1 Bacillota bacterium | reverse complement strand
AAAACAAAATTGATATATTGATATATTGTAAAATTAGTATGTTGGCAAAATAAGCATGTTGGCAAAATTAGCATTCCATCTTAGTTTTGCCAACATTTTTTGATGCATTCGTCGGAAATTTTAACATTTCATACAGTGTATTACAATAACGTTGGCATAAATTCATTCCTGCCTTGATTTTGCCAACAAATAAGCAAAAAATGTTGGCAGATATCTGATAATTCATCAATTATGACAACATCACCAGAGCGGCCTGAACTGTACGCGCCGCCTGAGCTGCCAGAACCGTACACGTCGCCTGAGGGTTTTTAGGCAAAAAAAATGGAGCGGACAACGGGAATCGAACCCGCCCCCTCAGCTTGGGAAGCTGATATTCTACCAATGAACTATGTCCGCATCTCTTCTTAATAATAACACAAATGATTTTAAAAGTAAATACCGCCGCCGGCTCAAAATCAGGTATCCGAAGTTAATTGTGGTTTTGCAGCTTTTCTTCGGGTCACTCGCTGGGGTTTCGACTACAAACCACTTTAAAGTGTTCCCTGTAATGAGCACTTTATGCAAAAATGTCACGCCAAACCTGCAAACGTTGGAAATATAGTGCAAAAAAGACACAACGAATAAAAGTTTATGTAATAGCGTGGGATTATATAGAATTATATGTGTTTATATTACATAAATGTATGATATTATGACGATTTGGAGCCAAAATTTTCGAGCAACCTGTACCTAAAATCTTAAAAAAGTCTTTTTTGAGATATTTTATGCGGGTTTCAGCGGTTCAGGAGACAAAAATGAATGAAATGCAGTGTAACCCCAATTAACTTTGGTTACCCTCAAAATCTGCCGGCGGCTTTTTTAATTGGTGAACCCTTTGTCTCACACAGGGTCATGAACGTGTGATTCAGCACCGTTTTACAACTCCAACTCGTACATTATCATTGCCAGCGCCGCCATTCCGGCTGTTTCCGTGCGCAGTATGGTCTTTCCCAAGGTCACTGTGGCGGCCCCGGCGGCCTTCAGCCTTTCTATCTCACCGTCGCTGAAGCCGCCCTCAGGCCCGATAATCAGCGCAATCCTGCGGGCCTGAGGCCCCGGCGCCATGGCTCCGGCGCTTCCCGTGGTTTCTGACGCCGATACGGAGCCATGGCTGGCGGCCGGGTCTCCGGCGCTTCCCGTGGTTTCTGACGCCGATACGGAGCCATGGCCGGCGCCTGCGTAGTCCTGACCCGGGGCGCCGGCCGCCCCACGCAGGAAGTCCTTTATTGTCAGGCCGTCCTCATTTTCGTAAGGACATATAATCATATCGTAATTGGACAATTCGGCCAGCATTCTGTCAAAATCATAGCTTTCCGCTACACGTGGTATTATTCCCCGCTTGCATTGCTTGACCGCTTCAGCCGCAATCTTCTGCCAGCGATCCAGCTTCTTTCCGAAGTTGCCCTTCTCCACCACCACTGTTCTTTCCATGAATACAGGCACGATAGTATCAACACCCATCTCGACGGTTTTCTGAATTACAGTCTCCATCTTGGAAGCCTTGGGAACTCCCTGATAGAGTGTCACCCGGGTCGCCGGCTCCGTGGCGAATTTCTGTTTGTCCAGAATTTTCAGAGTTGCACAGTCCTCCGTCAGCTCCTCCAGACAGGTTCTGTATTCCCAGCAGTCACCGTCGGATATGTCCAGTTCCATGCCGGGCCGGGCGCGGAGCACCTTGCGCAGGTGGTGCAGGTCATCTTTATCTTCCATGTATATGTGTGCTCCGCTCACTGCCGAGGGATCCACAAAAAATTTACTCATTTCCTTTTTCCTTTCCTACAGGGCCGCTGCCACAGCGCACCACATGCCGTCCTGACGCACTTCCAGGATTCTGAAGCCCAAAGCTCTCATAGCATCCACCACCGTCACAGCTTTTTCGTCCAAAATCCCCGATGAAATATACACAGCTCCTGGCATCATATGATTTGCCACATCCTTGCTTAGCATAATTACAAGGTCAGCCATGAGATTGGCCACCACCACATTGGCCTTATAATCCACACCCTTGGTAAGGTCTCCATATTGAGCCCTGGCGATGTTTTGCACGTGATTCAAGGCAATGTTTTCCTTGGAAATATCCACAGCTGCAGGGTCAATCTCGATTCCCAGCACATCACCGGCGCCGAGCAAAGCTCCTGCAATGGACAGAATTCCGGAACCGCAGCCCACATCAAGCACCTTATCACCCGGATGAATATATTCCTCCATAAGTCTGATGCACAGCGATGTTGTCTCGTGGGTTCCCGTACCGAAAGCCATTCCCGGGTCGATTTCGAGAATCTTTTCTCCCGGCTTTGCTTCATACTCTTCCCATGTCGGCTTTACAACTATGGTCTTTCCGACCTTTGCGGGCTTGAAATATTCCTTCCATTTGTCCTTCCAGCCGCTGTCATCGCATACGCACATTTCAACGGTCAGAGGTCCCAGATCTGCTCCCTCACCAAAAATTCCGGCAGCCGCCGCGCTCTTCAGCCCGTCAACCGCATGGCGCAGATTTTCTGCGGCTGCCCTTCCGTCCTCATCGTCATTCATGTACACCGTTACCTGAGGCTGCCTGTTCCTGAGCTCAAGAACGCTTTCGTCCACATAGTCCCAGTCGTACTCGTTTTTCTTGTTTAAAAGATCGTCGACGTCAGCAGGGTCCTCTACCACCGTATCGGTTATTCCCACCTCCATCAGGGCAGCCAGCAAAGGCTCTATTCCTGCCCGGCTGGTCTTTATGTCAATCTGAATATATTTCATGTTTCTCTTCCTCGCTTTCCTACATGAATATTGTACCAAAATATCAGAGCAAATACAACGAAATCATCTTTTCAATGCTGTCAACATTGATGCTCCCGTTTTCGCTTTCAAAGCTGACTATAAGGTTGTCCCAGATATTGTATCCTGCCTCATGATAATCTATCAGCTTCCTGAACATTCCCTGCCGGTACTCTTCATTATGTATAAGGCCGAAATGTTCCCACAATATTATCTTTCCGTCACGCTTTCGCCTTATCACAAAATCGGGATAAACTGTCCTGCCGCCCACTGTTCTCCGTCCGGGTAGACAGGCATATACTCTTTTGCTGTCTTTTCCAGCAGAGGTATATCTTTTTCCACGGCACGCAGCTTCCTTACGAGTTCTTCTTTTAGCAGGTACATCTCCCGCAGCTCTGGATCATGATTCAGGCTTATACGCTTGCCGTCGTTTGAAATATAGTAGTAAATCCGCCCGCCAGATTTCCTTCTGAGCAAGTTTCCTTCCGGCATATTCTCTAATGCTTTCCTTATTTGTTCCCTGATTCTGATGTGTAAACTCAGTTGTGCCTCTATTGCTCATCTGTTCAGGTTTTTTCAGTTCAGCCTTTTTTCTTTGCAAAAATACAAAAAAATTCGCTTAAATGAAAATATTTGTTATTATTTCCCAGAAACAAAGAGGCTTTACGGCCTAAAATCGCATTTCCAACTGATTTTCATGCTTTTCAGGCCTCTAACTCGGTCCTTTTTTTCAAAAACTCAATTTTCCTTTGCAAAAATACAAAAAAATATGCCAAAATGAAAATATCTTCATAAATCTCTTCAAAAAAACTCATCCACCCCACCCTCATCTGTGGTAAAATCAGCATAGACAGCAGACAGCGGACAGCATCCGTCAGGCAATCCAGACAGAAGGAGGACTTCAGCCCAAAATGAAAAAGAACAGAGAATACTTTACCACAGGTGAATTTGCCAAAATCTTCGGTGTAAGGAAGCAGACCCTCTTTCATTACGACCAGTGCGGAATTTTCAAGCCGGATATAATCGGAGAAAACGGTTACCGCTACTACTCCTTCACTCAGCTGGAGTCATTCGCCGTAATTCTCATGCTCCGCGAACTCGACGTACATATCGACGAAATCAAGGAGCATATGGACCACCGCTCTCCCGAAAGCCTTATCGCACTCCTTGAGTCGAAAAAGGCTCAGATTGACGATAAGATCAACTACTTGACATGGGCCAGGCACTATATTGAAAACAAAATAAAAATCACCCGTGAAGGCCTCAATGCTCCCATTGGTGAAATAGTCTTTACAAACGATTCAGATGAATATCTGGTTACCACCGACTACAAGGGCGCCGATGACGAAAAAGCCGTAACCGAAGCCGTAGGAGACCACTTTGCTTTCTGCCAGAGCCTTGGACTGAAAGGCACATATCCTATAGGTGCCGTCATTCCACGCAGCTCGGTAACAGAATCAGGCTATAAATATTCCCGTTTTTACACAGCAGTACGCCCTGAAGAGCTGGCTGCTGCCGGATACACCGGAGCCACACTGGATCAGGGCGGTAATTTTCTCGCTATATATGACAATCACGGCTATGCCAACGTACATTCCAGCTGTCTGAAGCTCCTCCAATATGCCGAAGCCCACAATCTTACAGTGGGGGACAGGTTCTATGAGGATGTTATTTGGGATGATCTTTCTACGGAGGGATATTATAACTATCTGGTTAGAATCTCCATCAAGGTCAGATAGCATCTTTCCCCTAAGTCAACATATATTCTCAGGTCGGTCACTGCTTCAGAAGGTTTTGAACCCGCGCCAGAAGGTTTTTACAGCGGTCAATAAGCCCCAGGAAGACCTTCCACAGTCCCTCTACCACGAAATCATACATTTTTACCACCGGCTTTGAGCTTAAAACAAGGACACACAGCCCTGCCAGAGCAAATATCATCAGGTAGTAGACAACCTGGTTTTCCGGCAGCACACCGAAAAGAATAGTATGTTTCTTGACCAGGTACCTTACTATGACATGCAAAATATATATCGGCATAGTGTTCATTCCAACATATGACAGATAATTTCTCCTGCCGGGGAGAATGTTCAGCAGAAGAATAATCCATCCGCAGTTTGTCGCCATAACAATCACCCTGCCAATGATATCCCAGTACCACGAAATTCCCAGCGCGCCGGCAGGTCTCTTTAAAAGATAAAACTCCACCGGCAGCTGCGGCACACAAAATGCAAGCACACATGATATACCTGTCAATGCAGTGCCAAGCAGCAGGCAGTGCCATTTTTTAAGGCACTGCACCTTTTTTATCTGATCTTTGGTGCAATAAACTGCTATAATGAAAAACGGGAAGAATGATATCAGTCTTCCAAGTCCGAATATATCAGTCAGGAAAGGTATCTGACCGGCCAGCAGATACATAAGAACGCTCAGCGCCAGAATGTGTGGAACCCTCATCCATTCCTTAGTGAAATATCTGTAGAAAAACAGCACCCACAGATACCACATAGCAAAAGGCGGTGTAGCAAGATTCCAGTTGGCACTTCCCCATATTATGTACCTTACGCAGTAAAAGAAAGGAATTCCCAGAATGTACGGCCACATAAGCGTGTGAAAAGAAGTCTGCTTCGACCTGTCAGGATTTTTTGAGAAAAACCCTGATAGAAAAATAAGAGCATGATTGACGTTTGAAATTAATGTTATGTATATCACACCACCCAGAGAAGCCTGCGAAAAATTGCCTGCCACCCTTGTAAAGTGCAATACAAGAACGAGCACAATCAGCAGTCCTCTGAAGGTATCAAACATATAATCTCTTTCTTTTATTTCTCCCATCACTTAAACTCCTAAACTTCTTAACTCCTAGGCTTCCGGCTTGGCCCAACCTCTGACGCAGTTTACAGCCTTTTTCCATCCGGCCAGCAGAACGCTGCGCTTTTCCTCATCCATATCCGGTCTGAAGGTCTTTTCCACCTGCCAGTTCTTGATTACGTCCTCTTTGCTGTCCCAGTAGCCTACAGCAAGACCCGCCAGATATGCCGCTCCCAGAGATGTGGTTTCGATGCATACAGGACGTTTTACCTCGCAGCCCAGGATGTCAGCCTGGAACTGCATGAGAAAATCGTTGTCCGACGCTCCGCCGTCCACCTTGAGAGACACGAGACATTCGTCAAGGTCCTCCACCATGGCATCTATGAGGTCCTTTGTCTGGTATGCCATAGATTCAAGGGTAGCACGAACGAGATGATACTTGTTGGCGCCTCGTGTAATTCCCAGTACGGCACCTCTGGCATAAGGATCCCAGTACGGTGCGCCCAGACCTACAAAGGCCGGTACTACATAAAGCCCTCCTGCATCAGGGACAGCTTTCGCCATCTCCTCTGACTGAGGGGAGTTTTCCAAGATATCTATTTCATCGCGGAGCCACTGGATGGCGGCGCCGCATACAAATACAGAGCCCTCCAGAGCGTAGTTCACCTTTCCGTCAAGTCCCCAGGCGATTGTTGTTACAAGTCCGTTGTGAGAAACCACCGGCTTTTCTCCCGTATTTATGAGCAGGAAGCAGCCTGTGCCGTAGGTGTTCTTGCCTTCGCCCTCATTGAAGCAGGTCTGCCCGAAAAGAGCGGACTGCTGGTCTCCGGCAGCTCCGGCAATCTTAATCGGACCGCCGAAAATGTTTTCGCTTGACGTTCCGTAAACACAGCTGGACGGCTTTGGTTCCGGCAGCATGCACTTCGGAATGTTTAAAAGCTTCAGTATATCATCATCCCACTCAAGGGTGTGTATGTTGAACATCATGGTTCTGGATGCGTTGGAATAGTCTGTAACGTGAACCTTGCCATCGGTAAGCTTCCAGATAAGCCAGGTTTCAATAGTGCCGAAAAGCAGTTTTCCTGCCTCTGCCTTTTCTCTGGCCCCTTCAACATTGTCCAGTATCCACTTCAGCTTGGTTCCGCTGAAATACGCGTCCAGGAGCAGACCGGTCTTCTCCCTTATCATCTGCCCGTATCCTGCCGCAGCAAGCTCATCGCAGTATTCAGCTGTACGCCTGCACTGCCACACTATGGCATTATATACAGGAATTCCCGTATCCTTATCCCACACCACGGTAGTCTCGCGCTGGTTTGTAATGCCTATGGCCTCAATGTCCTCATAGGTACAGTTTATCTTCAGCAAAGCCTCCTGAGCCACTCCCATCTGAGTTGACCAGATTTCCATGGCATCGTGCTCCACCCACCCTGCCTTAGGGTAAATCTGCGTAAATTCCTTCTGCGCCACGCTCATCATATTTCCTTTTTTATCATAGATAATGCAGCGGGAGCTTGTGGTCCCCTGGTCCAGAGCCATTATGTACTTGCTCATATCTCGTCCTCCTATCCATATGACGGTCAGCCGGACTGTGTCCGACTTTCCTTATACAAACAAAGCCATTATCCGGTTGGAAATGTTCATTCCCTTCACCGTCAGCCTTATATTATCATCTGTCACGGCAGCAAAACCGCCATCAACGTATTCCTCCAGTTCCTTCATGACATCCTCGCCGTAAAACTCCCATATGCCCCTTCCGAACCTTTTCCTGAAGTCTTTAAGGTCGATACCGGTGTTTTTTCTCAGGCCTGTAAAGATGTACTCGCAGACATCATCCGTCAGGCTGTTTTCGCACAAAGCCTCTACCGCCGACTGTCCGCGGTCTTCCGGGTTTTCCCAGACTCTCAGGTATTTCTCTATGCTGCTTACATTATTGAACCTGATTCCTCTGCCGTCAGGGCCTGTCATGTATGAATGTGCCGACGGGCCAAAACCCAGGTACTCCTCAAGGCCCCAGTATTTCATGTTGTGCCGGCAGACATTCTCAAGACCCAGAGCCCCATTGGAAATCTCGTACTGTATGAAACCGGCTTTTCCCATGATCTCCAGTCCTCTCTCGTACATCCGTCGGTCAGCTTCGGCCTCGGTTTCTCTGATTTCACCTTTCTCAAGCCTGTCGGTGAAGGGTGTGCCCTCCATGAATTCAAGGCTGTAAAAGGATATGTGCTGCGGATTGAGCATTACTGCCCGTCTGACAGTATTCTCCCAGATTTCATCTGTCTGCCCCGGTATGGCAAACATCAGGTCCAGACTTATATTGTCAAAGCCCGCCCTGCGTGCCTCTTCCACCGTTCTGAGCGTGTCTGCTGAATTATGAAGTCTTCCCAGAGTCCTGAGAACCCCGTCATCAAAAGACTGGGCACCTATACTGAGCCTGTTTACTCCCGCCCTTCGGTAAGCCTCCAGCTTATCCTTCGAAGCTGTGGCCGGGTTGCACTCCATGGATATTTCCGCATTTCCCGAGAGCTCAAAGTTTTTTCTCACCGTATCCATGATTTCTTCCAGTTCATGGGGCATCAGCAGACTGGGCGTCCCTCCGCCCAAATATATGGTATCCACCTGTCTGGCTTCTCCCGTCCTTGCTTTCATGCCGTATTTCCTGCCGCCTGACTCTATTTCTCTGCAAAGGGCTTTTACGAAACGTGCTCTCAGGCCTTCGATTTCGGACTTTCCCTGCTGCGCCTCTGCTACCGAATAAAAATCGCAGTACGGGCACTTCCTCAGGCAAAATGGTATATGGATATATATTCCCAGATTTTTCATCGTTACTTGTTATCGTCGTACTTGAGCACAGCTGTAAAGGCTTCCTGCGGCACTTCTACCGTACCGAACTGGCGCATACGCTTTTTTCCTTCCTTCTGTTTTTCCAGAAGCTTTTTCTTACGTGAAATATCGCCACCGTAACACTTGGCGATTACATCCTTCCTGAAGGCCTTGACTGTCTCTCTGGCGATTACCTTCTGACCGATGGCAGCCTGAATAGGCACCTCAAACTGGTGCATAGGGATAATTTCCTTAAGTTTCTCGCATACAAAACGTCCGCGGGCGTATGCCTTGGACTCGTGAACGATCATGGAGAAAGCATCCACAAGGTCCTTGTTAAGAAGCACGTCCATCTTCACCACGTTGGATTTTTCGTAGCGTACAAATTCGTAGTCCAGGGAGCCATAGCCTCTGGTCTTTGATTTGAGAGCGTCGAAGAAGTCGTAGATTACCTCGTTAAGCGGCATTTCGTAGTGAAGCTGAACTCTGGTCGGGGTGATGTATTCCATGTGAAGGAGCTTTCCTCTTCTGTCCTGACAAAGCTCCATGATGCTTCCCACATACTCGTTAGGAATCATTATGTCCGCCTTTACGATGGGCTCCTCAATATGGTCGATTTCCTGCGGTGAAGGCAGATTGGACGGATTCTGAATCATTTCCACGGTGCCGTCTGTCCTTACTACTTTATATATTACACTCGGTGATGTGGTGATTACCGCCAGGTCGAACTCTCTTTCCAGTCTTTCCACGATGATTTCCATGTGAAGAAGTCCCAGGAAACCGCAGCGGAAACCGAAGCCCAGAGCTGTCGATGTTTCCGGCTCGAAATGGAAAGCCGCGTCGTTTACCTGCAGTTTTTCCAGTGCGTCCTTTACGTTCTCATACTTTTCACCTTCTGCAGGATAGATGCCGCAGTAAACCATGGACTGGACCTTCTTATAGCCTGGCAGCATTTCTTCTGTCGGGTCGCTGTCCAGGGTTATGGTATCGCCTACTCTGGCGTCGGATACCTGCTTGATGCTGCCGCAGATGTATCCTACCTCTCCGGCCTTGAGTATATCTGTCGGAACCGGGTTAGGTGCACATACGCCAACCTCGGTGACCTCGTATTTTTTCTTTGTATTCATGAGGCGGATTACATCGCCTTTTTTAACCTGTCCGTCAAAAACTCTGGTATATATTATTACACCTTTGTAATTATCGTATTTCGAGTCAAATATAAGGGCCTTGAGCTTTCCGTCAGGGTCCCCCGACGGTGCCGGTATGTCCTTTACGATAGCCTCAAGGAGCTCTTCGATTCCTATGCCTTCCTTGGCTGAAATCAGCGGCGCTTCTGATGCATCAAGCCCGATGACCTCTTCGATTTCCTCCTTGGTCTCGTCGGGCCGTGCCGATGCCAGATCTATCTTGTTGAGGACAGGCAGAATTTCAAGGTTTTCGTCCAGAGCCAGGTAAACGTTTGCCAGAGTCTGAGCCTCTACACCCTGAGTTGCATCCACCACCAGAACTGCTCCCTCACAGGCGGCCAGGCTTCGTGAAACCTCGTAGGTAAAGTCCACGTGTCCCGGTGTGTCAATCAGGTTAAAGATATATTCGTTTCCGTCCTGACTGTTGTACACCAGCCTGGTTGTCTGAAGCTTTATGGTTATGCCTCTCTCTCTTTCAAGGTCCATATTGTCAAGAAACTGCTCCTTCATGTCACGTTTGGAAACCAGTCCTGTTTTCTCTATAAGCCTGTCTGCCAGGGTTGATTTGCCGTGGTCGATGTGGGCAATTATACTGAAGTTTCTTATATATTTCTGATAGTCCATTATGTTGTCTGATTCCTCGCATTTTAATTTTTTTCGGTGATGTATGACATACAACTCCAATTTATATTTTAAAACATAATGGCGATAATTTCAATATTTTTATGGCCGGATGGGCTGTGCGGGCTCACCTGGCCGCCTCCATTATCCTTGCCGCTGCACTTGCAGCCTCTGTCGCCTCCGATACGATTCTGCCTCCTGTGCCGTACATGTCGCTGCACCGCCGGTCCACCTCCATAAATGCCATGGCGGCGATAAAGAACAAAATCATAATCAGGATGCAGCTGCCGAAATTTTTCATAATAAAACACCTGCCTTTTTTAATTAGTATGTGCCGGCAGACAGGTTCTATTCAGCTTGAGTATCGCCGGTGCCGGCACCGGTCCGGCAGCTTTTACTTTCCTATATTCCATTAAGCGGCATCAGCATTCCGTTTATTATTCTATGTATCGCTTCCACATCTGTCGTTCCGCCCGGCCCATCTGTTGTCACAATTAAGTTATGTGGCTCGAAAATCCCGTTATTGTAATACAGCTGTGTTTTTTTCATATCGTGCAGCATGTACTCCCTGTCATCAAGCCGCCCTTTGTGTTCCCAGTACACTATGAACCCGCTGGGAAAAATTATGGTGAAATCCGGATATATCACTTTTATATTTCCGTCTTCATCATAAAGTTCCAGCCGCTTTTCATAAAAGAAAACAAATCCCCCTGCATAGAGTGCTTCTGCTGTAATCAGTTCACCCTTTGACCTGACTCTGAGATTAAAAGATGTTATGTGCCTTAGTTCTTCGGGCTTGTACGGATTTTCTGACTGTGGCACCTGCTTGCCACGAGATTTCTGACTAAATATCTTCTCATTGAGTTCATTATCATTTCGGTACGCTGCAGGAAGCCTTCCATCTATTGTTTCATCACTGCAGTCCTGATAATTCTCCAATACATATTCTCTCACTGCAATGTTGTTTGCAAGGATTCGTGCCCTGGCTTCCGCCTTTTTCTTTTGCTTGAGCTTGTACACCATTATCAGCATTTTGCGGTTGGCATAGATATGCTTCTTCGAATCAGCTGAAGTGATATAATACTGTTTTCTACCCCTGCTGTTATATTTTATGGTCAAGCAACCTTTCGGCATTCTTTTTATTAATTCGAGGCATTTATTCAGTTCGCGTTTTTCGGAAATCAGACCGAGTTCAGTAAAGTTTTTATAATTCATTTTAATCCCCTTCATGTTTGTTACATCTCTTTCCCTTTTAGTTGTATAGTACCATTATTTCATTTTTTTGTAAATAAAATATTGCGGTTTTTATTATGTTTTTTATTTGACATCACAAAAAGTCAACCTTCCGCTTTATAATTGCAAAGGTTTTCGGCTACGGAAGGTTGACAGCTTTTCAGTCGTACCAGACTTTTTTACCTTTATTTTGTTTTTTTATCTGCTTATATCTCTAAAAAGTCAACCCTTAACCATAAAATTTCAACGGTTCTGGTCGCCGAAAGGTTGATTCCGCCATATAGAAAAACACTTATTCACAAATTGTGTCAACCTTCAGCTTTCAAATTCCAATGATTGTAGGACTCGGAAGGTTGACTTTTCGGCATTTTTATTTTTTACAACGCATACAATCGATACAATGTCCGCCACTTTCACTTAATATCCTGCCTTCAGGGTGTCCGCCAGCACCTTTGCAAAAACCTCAGCCGTGTTTCTGGCCTCCTCGATATCATTTCTGTTATAGCCTATCTCAAGGAGCATGTAATGGTCAGAAAGGTCCTGATTGTAGCGATAACCGCGCTTCAGTACCTTGCCGCAGAAACCGTTATAGCTGTTCGAAGCTTCTTTGTTCAGGCGCTTGATAAATTTAAGATTGTCATCGTATGTTGAAACTGCATTGCTGACAACGAAAGAATATGCTGCGCATTGACGGTCTCCCACTGAAACTGTCTTTGCTTTTGAGTCCGAAGAGATTGCGTCACGATGCAGATCTATTACACACCTGATGGTGGGATATTTTTTCAGAAGGCCCTCAACAGTTTTATAGGAACGACTGTAGGACTGGCTGTAAGAAGGGTTATCGTGAAGCGTAAGGTCATGTACAGACATGATGCCTTCGTCCTTCAGGGTCTGTGCCAGTACATCGCCCACATCACGCACAGTATTTTCCTTCTTTTTCGTATGATAGTTGCCCTGAGATGAAGGCATATATGATTCCGTCGCGTGAGTATGGACAATCAGAACCGCCGGGTCATCACCGAATATTACCGGCTCCGGCTTTTCTTCGGCATCAAGGGCTTTTATCTCCACATCTCCTGTACTGCTGCCATCGTAATCTTCCGGCGATGATTTATCATTATCACGTGAATCTGCCATATCCATAGAAAAACCCGGATATGATGTGGAAATGCACATTACGCCGAAATCGGCTGCAGTCAATTTTTTACCTCCAAAGCCCATTTCTCCGCCTTCCTGCAGATTGCCACAGAAAAACACCGTACTCAGTACATACATCCCCATCAGAATCAATCCAAAGCCTTTTTTCATACATTATCTCCACTCCGTTCTGCCGCTTCCAGATCCGCCACGCTCTTCATACCAGCTGTTGGTATGCCTGGCCATTGGCGAAACACGCAAAACTCATCTACCCTATGAATATATGCCCGGATGAAGGGTTATATTTATGGCATTTGAAATAATGTCGGAGAAATCCTTGATTATTGCGTCAATATCTGTGGAAGTCACGATCATGTCCATATCACGACTATCAATATATTTTTGAATCTGCTGCCCAAAACTCAGGTCACCTATGGAATCGGCTGCCTCAAGAAGCAGGGTTCTTGAGTCAATCACCGTAGGAACCCCTATGGAAATCACAGGACAGCCAACAGTCTGGCGGCTGATTTCTTTGCGGTTGTTGCCCATGCCGGCTCCCGGAAAAATTCCTGTATCACACACCTGTATCGTAGTGCTCAGGCGGTGTATATCTCTGGCTGCCAGAGCGTCTATACAAACTATGGCATCAGGTTTTACAAGTCCCGCTACCTTTTCAATCAGGTCGGCAGTCTCCATGCCGGTCACTCCTGTAACGGAGGGGTTGAATCCACTTACATTGGCCATTTCCCAGTCTCCGTCGCAGTCGAAGATCCTGAAAAGATGAGAGGTTATCTTTACCTTGTCCACCGTATGAGGCCCCAGGCTGTCCGGTGTTACCTTTTCGTTTCCAAGACCAACCACCAGCACCTTGAGATAGTAATCAAACTTAATCATTCCTTTAAGCCGGTCAGCAAGAGCACGGGCGGCCCGTTCCTTTATCTGTGATTTTTCTTCCAGTACGCCCTTTACCTCTAAAGTTATATAAGTTCCTCGCGGCTTGCCAAAAGCCTTTTCTCCATCTTCCGTGGTGATTTCTATTTCCGTGACTGCAATATCCTCGTCTATCTGACTTTGTTTCTTTATATAGCCCTGTGCGCGCTGACCGGCCTCGTCAAGAAGCTGCGACCGTTCAACTGCCAGGTCGGTTCTGTAATTCATCATAATCTCATTTTCCCTTCGGTATCCCCCGTTTTTCATAATTTTCAGCTTTTATCTCAATGATTATTCTGCCGCCTGCCGGCGATTTTATGAAAAAAAGACATACCCGGACCGCCCGGGTATGTCAAAGGAAAAAAGTATATATGATATATGTAAAAAAGGAAATTATTTGAACTCGTCGTAAAAGTTTTCGGATTTAGTAACTGTAGCTGCCGGAGCTGGGTCAAGCTTTCTGTCTGCGATTCCCAGAATAACCTCAGGTTTAACCCAAGGTCTTCCCTGAATGCCGCTTGTCTCCTCATGAGTAAGATAACCTTTGTAAGCTGTAAGACTTCTTCTCAGGAAACCATCTCTTGCGCAGGCTTCTTCAAGTCCGTTGTTCATAATTGAGCGGAAATGATTTACGATGCCTGCTGCATAAGCTACAGATGTGGAACCGGCAATAGCGCCTGGAATATTGCTTACGCAGTAATGTACAACACCCTCTTCGATATAGATAGGGTCGTCGTGAGTTGTTTCGTGGAAAGTCTCGATGCATCCTTCGTCGTTGCTGATATCTACAATTACAGAGCCTCTTCTCATAGAAGCAACCATTTCTCTTGTAATCATAGCTTCCTTGGCATTCTTAGGCCATCTTACGCAGTTGATTACCAGATCGGTAGTCGGAAGTTCCTTAGTAAGGTTATATTTATTGGAAATGATAGTGTTTACCTTGCCGTCGTATTTAGTTGCTATGTCTCTTAACGCGCCGATATTTATATCTGCTACAGTTACCCACGCACCCATGGTCTGTAGAACCTCGATAGCACCCTTGCCGACTGTACCGCAGCCGCATACAAGAGCCTTGATTCCGGGAGCTGCTCCAAGTCCGCTTACAAACTTTCCGCTGCCTCCGTTTGTACTCATCATCGACCAGAGACCCATGAAAGCACCCGCCTTACCAGCCGCTTCACAGTTCGGTGAACCGTATCTGTGTGAGTCCTCTGCAGTGATGGCGATTACTTTTTTCTCAAGAAGTGCATCCACCTCTTCTCTGTGAGCAGCAGGATGAATACAGCAGTAAATCATCTGTCCCTCTCTCATCAGTTCATATTCGCTAGGCTCGATTTCCTTAACCTTGGCAACAAAATCGCATGTTGCCCAGATTTCCTCGTTAGTTGCCATAATGGTTGCTCCTGCAGCAACATATTCCTCATCATCAAATCCTGCAGCATAGCCCGCCATACTTGCAACATAGACCTCATGGCCGTCTCCCACAATCAGGCTGACTTCGGCAGGGGTGGCCACTACTCTGTACTCACCGTTTTTAATGTCCTTTAAAACTCCAAATTTCATTTCAATGCTTCCTTTCATGTTACATTTCTTAGCTGTTTTCTTTATTATGCAACATATAAAAGCAAATGCCGTGCCAACTTTATCCCAAAAGAAGAAGATGTTGAAATTTCAACATCTTCAGCCATCTTACCAATATTGTCCTAGGTCAATACAGCCTGCATACTGCCCGTTTATGAGCAAGCAGCGTTACCAAGGACCATTTTAAAGCGCTCATTTACAGACCATAATCCTTTACTTTACGGCTGAGAGTCTGCCGAGGAACATTCAAAATCTGTGCCGCTCTGCTGATGTTTCCGCCAGCCTCCTCCATGGCTCTTTTTATGAGCTTTTTTTCATATCCCGAAACCATATCGGTCAGAGCCCCCTGCTCAAAGGCCTGCATATCATCAGCTTCTGCCGAAGAACATTCAGTCTCTGTTTTTTCCAAACATCCTAGTCGCCCCGCAATATGGCTGTATTCCAGTGTTTCTGCCCTGTCATCAGCAACGCAGACCGCGGCAGCGATAACACTTTCAAGCTCACGAACATTTCCCTTCCAACTGCATTCGCTCAGAGCTTCGTAAACCTGGGGTGCCACCTTATGTATCCTCTTGCCGAACATAGCGTTATATTTTCCGATAAAAAGGTTGGTAAGCAGAGGAATATCTTTTTTGCGGCTGCGCAGCGGCGGAATCTCCAGCACCAGAACCGCCAGACGATAAAACAGGTCTGTCCTGAAGCGTCCGTCTGCGATTACATTCTCCAGCTTTTCATTGGTTGAAGAAAGGATCCTCACGTTTACGTGTCTTACATCCTTACCGCCAACGCGACGGAATGTGCCATCCTGAATCACCCTCAGTATTTTAGGCTGAAGTTCCATAGGCATGGAGTTTATCTCATCGAGGAAAAGCGTGCCGCCGTCTGCCAGTTCCAGCAGTCCCATGTTGTCTACGGCACCTGTAAATGCACCCTTTGATGTGCCGAAAAGAATACTTTCAATCAGGTTGGCAGGTATTGATGAGCAATTCTGAACCACGAAAGGCTTGTCCTTTCTGCTGCTCAGATTATGAAGGGAATGGGCCACAAGCTCCTTCCCCGTGCCCGTTTCACCGTAAATCAGCACAGGCAGATCTGATTTTGCAAACTTGGCTATATTTTCTTTCATATCTATCATGCCGATGTCGCAAGTGTGAATATCGTCCACAGTATAAACCGCCTTATCATCGGCTCTGCGAAGGCTTTCAACCTTATTGTAGGCATACAGCACCTCATCCTTGATTTCTACTCCTTCAGAGTCCTTAGGCGAATCAGTCACCACAGAAAGGTCGATAGCCCCGACTATGGAACGTCCGCTTTTGATAGGCACTGAGAGCGAAGTAATGTTTATCGGATCCTGTCCAACGCTCTTGAGCTCCTGATTTTCGACGTAAACAGGCACCCCTTTTCTCATTGCCTGGTATGTGCTGCTGTTGGTTTCGTCCAGGTTTTCGTATACATCGAGAAATTTTTTGCCTACCACCTCATAGTTTTCGCCCTTCTCGTTCATTTTGTTATTGAACTTGGCAGAAAACAGTATTTCTCCTTCTACGTTGATTATAGTAATTCCTTCTATGTAACCTATGTCTTTAAACAGTTTATTTATTTCTTCCATGTCAGCCTTTTCCTCAGATTTTTTATAAAACGCGCAAAGTAAAAAATTTTATTATATTTATTTTAATATATCGTAAGGATTTGCACAAGCAGAAAAAGACCTCTGCCGCATGATTGAAGCAGAGGCCGTAAGGATATTATTATGTAATTACAGAGAAGTAAATCCTAAAATCAGGTAACCGATAAAGGCCAGAGCTCCACAGGTCAGTGAGTAAGGAAGCTGAGTCTTTACGTGGTCGATATGGTCAGCACCTGCTCCTGTTGATGCCAGGATAGTGGTGTCTGAAAGCGGTGAGCAGTGGTCGCCGAATACGCCGCCGC
The DNA here is from genome assembly GCA_022787405.1 of Bacillota bacterium. GTDB lineage: Bacteria > Bacillota > Clostridia > Peptostreptococcales > Anaerovoracaceae > SUG1106. The sequence goes on along the minus strand of JALFXR010000008.1, from coordinate 12,228 downwards.
CTGCTACTGCTGCAAAGCATGCTACAACCAAGGTTGTAAGCTGTCCGTCTGTGTATGCAAATGCCAGCGGAAGAGCTATAGGCATGCAGATTGCGAATGTTCCCCAAGATGAGCCTGTTGCGAAAGCCATGATGCAGGCTACCAGGAAGATTATTGCAGGAAGAACTGAAGGTGTCAGGAAATCGCTGCAGGATGAAATGATAAAGTTTGCAGTTCCCATAGTTTTGGAAAGTGCATTTACAGAGTATGCCAGTGCAAGAAGTGTAACAGCAGGAACACCGCTCTTGATGCCGACTGTAACTGTTTCCATAACTTCCTTAAATGGAATTCCCTGAATCAGCATGCTGATGCCCATGAAGATGCAGGTGTACAGGAAAGCTTCCATTGTCTTGGCAGAACCAAGAGTGAAGAATGTTCCAAGAGCGATAGTTATGATCATAAGTACAGGAACGATAAAGTTCAGTAATACGTTCGGTTTGATTCCTTCAGCAGGCTTCATTTCCAGAAGTTCTTTGCCGATAAGCGGAGTAGCTCCGTCTCTCAGAACCTTCCCCTCTTCCATAGCTCTCTTTTCTGCCTTTTTCATAGGGCCATAGTCCTTTACGATGCCGCTGGCTACGAGTCCAACGAGAGCAACTGCAAATAACGGATAGAAGTTAAGCGGAATAGCCTTAAGGAAAAGTCCCTGAGCGTCTTCCTGAGTTACAATGCATCCGATGCCTACTGCAAGCCCCATAAGGTAAGCAGCCCAGCCTGTTACAGGTACCAGTACACTTACAGGAGCTGCCGTGGAGTCAGCGATGTAGGAAAGTTTTTCCTTGGAGATAAGAGCTCTGTCGGAAATGTCTCTCATTACTGTACCTACAAACAGCGGTGAGAAGGAATCGGAGAAATATACGAATATACCCAGAACCCATGCTACCAGCTGAGTACCTCTTCTGGAAAGATTCTTTCCGTGAACCCAGTCGGAGAAGGCCTGAATAGCACCCGTCTTATGGAAGAATGCTACAATAATTGCAATATAAAGGTTCAGCAGCATTACCCATGAAAAGCTGGTGGTTCCGCACGCTTCTTTAATAAGTGTAGGCAGTCCGAGTAGTCCCTGTCCGGAGACCAGTGTTCCTACTAAGCAGGCGGTGAGAAGTGCAACGATTGTGTTTTTTGTTGCGAATGATAATACGATTGCGATAATTGCCGGTAGAAGCGATATCCAACCCATCGTTTCTAATTCCATGATTAGTCCTCCTTTGATTATTTATCATGGCGACAATAAGAGCAAATACTATGCCAAAAATCCGTCGCAGTTCTTAAGCCTTGAAAAATCAACATTTTGATTTTATTGCCCGTTTTAGAGCGCGGGCCGTGCTCATTTTTGTGCTTATTATTGAGTCAAAATCTGCTCATTTGCGGGCAAGAAAAACAGTGCATCAAAATCAATGCACTGTTTTCCTAGGAACATTTCTAAAATTGTATTTTAGAAAATATCCATATGATAAATAATCTTCTTATTCTTCCGCAGCCTCAGACTTCTTCATCATTTTACCACGCATGCTCTTTCCATTCGTATCGAATACTCCAAAGCCTGTAATCGCACAGACAATCGTACAAACAGGGCAGATAAGCGGCAGGAAAGCATATGGCAGATATGAAAGTGTAGGAACCCCCAGCACACCTGCTGTGTATATTGCCGCTGCAGACCATGGCACAAGGAAAGAGAAAATCGTTCCTCCGTCCTCAAGGGTTCTTGAAAGAACGTACGGTGCGATTTGAGCCTTCTTGTAAGAGTTCTGAAAAACTTCTCCAGGAAGGAGGATAGCCATATACTGTGATGTAGTAAGCATTACTGTAGCAAGACATGAGATTAATGTAGCTATTATCAGGTTGCAAGGCTTTGCAATCTTCTCCTTGAAGGTATCGAGTATTGCTGATAAAACACCCATCTCATACATCAGTTCACCCAGTTCAAGGGTAAAAATGCAGTAAACTATTGTTGACATCATTGCATTAATTCCACCCCTGTTGAGAAGTTTTGCTACGGCTGCATTCTCAAATTCTCCGCTGAATCCTGCAGACATGGCTGTTACCACCTGATTGAATGTGAACTGCGGCTGAGCTATAAGTGCAGCTACAACACCAGCGATAGCTCCTATCATAAGTGCAATCATTGCCGGAACTTTTTTTGCAACCATAATTATTGTTAAGACAGGAACAATCAATAAAAGAATTGATATATTAAACGTTTCATCAAGTACATTCATTATATCGTTGATACCCTGAAGCGATTCTTCTGTTGCAGTATTATATTTCAGACCCATAATGAAATATAGTACTGTCGAAAGCAGAAATGCAGGAGTTATGGTCCATAACATGGATTTAATATGCTCAAATACACCCGTACCAGACGCTGCCGGTGCCATATTGGTGGTGTCGGAGAATGGGGACATCTTGTCTCCGAAAATTGCGCCGGAAACCGACATGCCTGCAACCAATCCAGGATTTATGTCCATACCGTAACCTATTGCCATAAAAGCAACTCCTATGGTACCCAATGCCGCATAAGAGGATCCGGTAAAGAAAGATACTATACAGCATACTATGAATCCTATCGCCAAAAATGATGCCGGTGTGAATATTTTCAGTCCAAAATAGATTATGGATGGTACAATTCCTGAGATCATCCAGCTTCCTACAACCATGCCGACAGAAATCAAAATCATGCCAATCAGTGCGAACTTCTTAAATCCCGTCAGAATTACTTCCTGAAGGTGTTCCATACTCATTCCGGTACATACTGCAATAATGCATACTGCAAAGAGTGCTATAATGAAGGTTACCATCGTGTTAATCTTTAAAATTGCCAATCCAACTGACATAATCGCTGCAACAACGATAAAGGTAAAAATTGCCATTGGAAGTCCTACTGTTTTTTTCTCACTATTACTCATTGTTCTACCTCCCGGTAAACTTCTCAATTCTATAGTACTATATCAATTCCTGCTTCCTCAATCCATTTTTTATCAATTATACCTTCACGGTATTCCCTTTTAATTATTTCCGGATCTCTTTCAGAAACCGGTCCGTAACCACCTGCTCCGGCAGTAACCATCTCAACGATATCATCTTTTTCAAGCTTAACATTTCTCGGCTTAGGATTGTCAGAAATTACTTTGCCGGCTCTGTATATTTTAATGCTTGAATTTCCTCCAGGCTGACCTCCTTCCAGGCCCCATGGGCGAATCACTGCCCTCTCTGTAGCCGCACCGACAAGTACTGTATCCTTGCTTTCTTCGAGAATACGTATCGTTCTTATTATCCCCATTCCGCCCCGATACTTGCCTGCTCCACAGCTGTTCTCTGAAAGTGCGTATTTTTCAACCATCAGGGGATATTCCATTTCCAATGCCTCAACCGGAAGATTGGATGTGTTTGTCATATGTACATGCACTGCATCCAGACCGTCTTTGTTATATCTGGCACCTGAGCCGCCTCCGATTGTCTCCACATAGATATACGGCTGTCCGCTGCGTTCATCTGTCCCTGCAAAAGAGAAAAAGCTCATTGCACCATTACCTGCAGCTACCACCTTCTCCGGATTCATTTTTGAAAAGGCTCCAAAAATCACGTCTGCTATCCTCTGTGCTGTTGTTTCACGATCCCCCGTAGGAGCCGGTTCCGTAGCCCATACAAGACTTCCTGATTCTGCGACAATATTTATACTTTCAAAAAATCCCGAATTTGCTGGTATTGTGTTATCAAGAATAGACATCATGGAATAGTATACAGTCGCTTTGAGAGCACAAGGTACGCAGTTATAAGGGCCGCTTACCTGGCGGCATGTACCGGTAAAGTCAAATGTAATGTCATCTCCTTTTATCACAATCTTTGTCTTTATAAGTAAGTTCTTATTCCCCGCACCATCATCATCTAGGTAATCTTCAAAACAGTACTCGCCGTCCGGCAATTCCGCTATAGCAAGTCTTGCTTTTCTTTCTCCATACTCAAGCCATTTTATACAGAACTCATTGTATGTGTCGATTCCGATTTTATCTATCAGCTCAATAAGCTTATCAGAACCATACTGATTCGTTATAATCTGTGCATTCAGATCCCCATGACGTTCATACTTCATCTGGAAATTGAGCATGATTAAATCCATTACATCCTTTACCAGAGTACCCCTGTCATACAGCTTAACCACAGGAATTCTGAGACCCTCATCATAAATAGTCGTCCCTTTTCTACTCTTGTCCGCATGATGTCCTGTATTCACCATAAATGCAACAAGCTCTCCATTGTAAAAAACAGGTTTAAGAAGCACTATGTCAGGAAGATGTGAGCCACCTCCGCTATACGGATCATTTGCAATAAATATATCACCATCATGAATATCTTCAACGTTATATTTTTGTGTCAGCACTTCCACTGCACCTGACAGTGAACTGAAGTGCAGAGGAATATGCTGGGCGAGAGACAGGAGTTTTCCGTTACGATCAAATACAGCAACAGAAAGATCCTTTCTTTCTTTTATGTTGGTGCTATATCCGGTTTTAGACAGTATCACACCCATCTGTTCAGCTATAGAAGTAATGCTGTTTGCCACAATCTCAAGTGTTATGGAATTTATCTCTTTCAACTGCCCCACCTCCTATACTCTCTCAATCATCATATTCAGGTACTTATCCACTGTGGCCTTCTGACTTCCGAGGATTATCGTCGTACTATCCATCTGCTCCACAATTGCAGGCCCATAGATTATGTTGCCATTTCTTAGTTTTTCTCTGTCATACAGACCATAATCAGAATATTCACCATTCCCTTCGTACACTCTGCGTGTTCCAATAAGTGCCTTTGATGAATCTTCACCATCGTATTCATCCTCATTAATAACCGGATATACTATATCTCCAATTGCAGATAACCCAAAGTTTACAATCTGTACTGCATCATCCGAACTGAATGAGTAGAGTCTCTCATATGCTATTGTGAATTCTTCTCTGATTTTATCGGCAGACGAAATTATAGTTTTATCAATTGGTACTCTTATTTCATGATTCTGTCCCTTATATCTCATATCAAGGAAGTATTCTCTGCTGCGCTTTTCAGAATCTATTTTTTCTTCGTCAAACCACATGTCGGCCTCACGTTCCAGGAGGTCGAACTGTTTCTCCAAGACGTTGTGACATTGGTCGTTCACTTCCATTACATTTGTCTGCACAAAATCTCTTCTCATGTTTTCTGTAAGAAGTCCGTATGCTGCCAATAGTCCCGGAGTTTTAGGAATGAGCGCTTTCTTTATCATCATTTCATCGATGAGTTCAGCCGCATGAAGCGGGCCTGATCCGCCAAATGCAACAAGACAGAATTCACTTGGATTGTATCCTTTAGCAACTGTTACATTTTTGATTTCTTTAATGATATTTGAATTGCTGACAGAAATTATTCCTCTTGCTGTCTCCATCACATCCATATGTATCCTGTCAGCTAGTCGTTTCACTGCTGCTTTAGATAATTCTGCATTTATAGGAAGTCTTCCTCCCAACAGAACCTCATTGTTAAGGTGTCCTAAGACTACACGTGCGTCGGTTATTGTCGCTTCTTCACCTCCACGCTTATAGCATGCCGGCCCCGGACTTGCACCTGCGCTCTGTGGGCCTACCTTGAGTATCCCACCGCTGTCAATCCATGCTATACTTCCCCCTCCGGCACCAATAGTCGATATATCTATTGATGGAATTCTAACCGGGTATCCGCTTATGGTTTTTTCATCTGAAGCCTCAAATCTTCCATTTACCACCAGACTAATATCTGTACTTGTCCCTCCTATATCCACAGTTATCAGATCTTTTTCTTCAATCAAGTCTGTGATATACTGTGCCCCTACTACTCCGGCAGCAGGACCTGATAAAGCAGTCTTGACAGGATACTTCATTGACTCGTCAATGGACATCAGACCTCCGTTGGAATGATTAATATAAGTATTTTCTATTCCTATGGATTTTAATGTGCTTTTAAGGTTGTTCATATACTTTCGTACTTCAGGTCCGACGAAAGAATTTATAACAGTGCCGCAAAGGCGCTCATATTCTCTGAACTGCTTTGACAAATCGCTGGATATAGTAAGGAAAACGTCTGGGTATTTTTCTTCTATAATTGCCTTTATCGATTGCTCATTGTCAGGGTTCAGGTATGCATTAAGCAACATGACTGCAACAGCTTTAACCTGATTTTCCCTCATGGCTTCAACAATCGGCAGAAGTTCTTCCTCGTTGAGCTCCCGAACAATATTACCTTTATAGTCTGTTCTCTCACTAACTTCAAATCTGCAATCCCGTGAAACAAGTGTTTTAACCTTATCTGCCTGCAGGTTGTACAAATCCGGTCTTTTTTGTCTGCCGATCTCAAGCAGATCTCTGAACCCGCCTGTTGTTATAAGCGCAGTTTTAGCACCTCTCCCCTCAAGAATTGCGTTTGTAGCAACCGTTGTGCCATGCATAAACCTGCTTATATCTTCTCCTGCAAAACTATTTTCTTCCGCTATTACCTTCACACCTGATACAACCGCTTCAGACTGGTCATAAAGGGACGATGGCAGTTTATACACCATAAGTTCTCCACTTTTTTCATCTATGGCGCATATATCTGTATTGGTGCCGCCTACATCCACTCCAATACGAATCGTTTTGCTTCCCATTAGTTCTCCTTTCCGAATCATCTTTTGCTGATGGTTTCTCTTGTGCTAATTTTATCATTGATTTATTATCAAATCTAATATATAATTATCTATATATTCATAAATTTAAATTTATAATTAAGGTGTTAAGGTATGGAACTTCTTCAACTGAAATATTTCTTAGAACTATGTGAGACTCAGCACGTATCCAAAACAGCTGAAAAGCTGAATATCTCCCAGCCATCTCTCAGTTCAACGATTAAAAAACTTGAAAAAGAGCTGGGTGCCCCTCTGTTTGTTCGCAAAGGCAGAAATCTTGAACTGTCTGAATACGGTCAAGTATATAAAGATTATATTCAGCAGGCCTTTTTTGCAATGGAAAATGGTCGCAGACAGATTAAACTTATGAGAGATGAAGACGAAAAAAGCATCAATCTTGGAATTTTAAGCCCTTATGTCTGGAATGACACCTTCCGTTCATTCAGAGAGCAATATCCTGATATAAAAATAAACCAGTTTTCAATTGAGGGATTTAAATTTCTCAATGCTATCATAGATGGCAGAATTGATATGTACATCGGTGGAGTCAATAATATCTATAATGAAAAAATTGAATACGAAACTTTATACGATGACGAAATGGCTATCCTTATGCATAAATCACACCCTTTTGCCTGCAGAAAAAAAATAAGTCTGACCGAATGCTGCAATGAAAAGTTCATCAATCTTGATAGCAGCACAAACCTTCAGAAATTTATTTCAACTATGTATCAGGACGCAGGTTTTGAACCCAATGTAATTATGGTTTGTGACTACACTCTGCGTGATCAAATGGTCATAGAAAACTACGGAATTTCCATAACTACAAAACTGTCTGCGATGCAATGTAAGTCAGATAAAGTCTCTTACGCAATTATTACGGAACCGGCACAAAGGCGAAAGCTTGGAATTGCCTGGCGAAAGAATGCAGTTTTTACCAAATCTATGAAGCTTTTTTATGATTTCGCAAAAGATTATTATCTAAATGTAAAAATATAAATATGATTCTCACAAACCCCCTTGCAATTTCAACATCTTTCATATATAATTCATATTGCGAATTTATGTCCGCAGGCTGCATCGCCGCAGCTTGGGGACTAGCTAAAATATTAAGAATAGTGGGGTAAAAAAATTATGGCAAACATTAAATCCGCAAAGAAAAGAATCAGAGTTATCGACAAGAAGACTGCAAGAAACAGAAGAATTAAGAATCATCTTAAGGCTGTTTTAAAGGCATTCGAAGCTGCAATGGCAGAGGGTAACCTTGAAGTTGCTGCAGAGAAACTGCATCTTGCTGAAAAGAAGCTTATGCAGGCTGCTGCTAAGGGAACCATCTCAAAGCACGCTGCATCAAGAAAGGTTTCAAGATTAACTAAAAGATTCAACGCTGCAAAGGCAGCAAAATAAGTCTCACCCGTCCCCACCCGTGCATAAGTTAAATGCACAGCAATGAGCGCGAAAACCCCGGATGTGTCTCCCGGGGTTTTTTCTCACCTTAAAGTTTTCTCATATGAACATCAGGAGGAAAAAATGTCACGCGAAAGTATATTCAATAAAATAAGAAAGAAAGTAGATAAAGAATATGCAGAAGAACTGAGAGCCGAGGCTCTTGCAGAAAAAGAGAGAAAAAAGCAGGAGGCCATCGCCGCATACAAGACAAAGCGCACTCTGACCGTGGAGAAATTCTTTGAAGCTGCCGGGCTGAAGTTCCCGTCGTCCTTGGGCGATATCAGAGACTGCGTTATTTCAGGCTTCACAGCAGACCCCAAACGTCTTGACGAAAAAGCCATCCTCATGTACTGGGGAGGTCCTCAGTCCTCCAAGTATGACTATGATGCCCTGGCTCTTGCACAGGAAAAGAACTGTCTCCTCATAATCACTGACACACCTTGCGATTATCATCATACCCTTTTTATCGGAGAAACAGATGAAACAGGAGAAAGCCTGATCTGCAGCGCATATATCCGCGCCTCCCATTATATAAAAAGCCTTCATAAGGCAAAGGTCATCGCCGTTACCGGCTCCGTAGGAAAAACATCTACCAAGGAAATGATAGAGTCTGTTCTCAGGCAGCATTATAAAGCCCCCCTTATTTCAAGAGGCAATAAAAATTCCATGTTTGCTGTCACAGAGAACATTCAGAATCTGAAACGCACCACCGCTGTATACCTTCAGGAGGTTGGCGCCAACACCCACAAGGTCGTAGAGATATCAGCGCGCCAGCTGGAGGCGGACATTGCGGTATACACCAACATAGGTCATTCACACATTGAAAACTACGGTTCGCAGGAAGCCATCGCCTCTGACAAGCTTTCCCTTTCACGCTTCGGAAAACCTGCCGGTGTGGCCATTATCAATTATGACGATGAAATACTTCGCAGCCACCGTTTTACGCAAAAGGTCATTACCTACAGCCTGAACAATCCGGCAGCCATGTTTTATGCCGTAAATATAGATAAAAACGACGGAGGCTACGATTTCACCCTGGTGGATAGCAGGGGAAAAACACCTGCAACGCTCTCCGCCCGTATAAATGTTCTGGGAGAACACAATATTCTCAATGCCGCAGCTGCCTTTGCTGTGGGGACAGTTCTCGGACTGGATGAAGATGAGATTCTGGCAGGAATTGCCGCCTACCGTCCTTCAGGTATGAGACAGAACCTCATAGAACCCGGCGGTTATCATGTTTTCGCAGACTGCTACAACTCATCTCTTATCTCTGTAAACAGCTCCCTGGATACCATGGATGCCATGACACTCCCTGCTCCCGGAGGCCGCAGAATCGCCGTTCTGGGCGATGTCCTTGAGCTTGGAGATATTTCCGCAGAAACCCATCGTCAGATAGGCCGTGCCGTGGCCGCCCACAATGTGGACCTGTTCCTTGGCTACGGTAAGAATATAAAGCTGGCTGTGGATGAAGCCGCAGCAGCAGGTAAGGATGCAAGATACTTCGACCGTAAGAAGGATATGGAGGATGTTCTCCGTAAGACAATGACCAGCGCTGATATCATTCTCTTCAAGGCCTCTCACGGAATCAATCTGGGCTCATCCATCGACTGTCTTTTCGGCACTGACATGAACGAGCGCTCTATTATCGGCCAGAAGCTCTTCAGACTTGAAACCCATGGTGATTTTGAATACTACATTTTCGAGGACAGTGTCTCCGTAAAAAGATATCTGGGTGAAGGCCCTCATCCGCAGGTGCCTCCTTTCATTGAAACTGCACCTTTCAGTCTCGAAAGTAATGAAAACGGTGTCGATTGTGATATAAATCCGCAGACTGCACGACTGACAGTTGAGAAAATCGGACGTACTGCTTTCAGAGGAATGACCCATGTAAAAAGGGTGACATTACCTGAAGGGTTGGTGACAATTTGTGCCGGCGCTTTTAAGGGTTCAGGGCTTACAGAACTTGATGCACCCCATAGCCTTCTTTCTGTAGGAGACGAGGCTTTTGCCGAATGTGCTGACCTTACGAAAGTGATTCTGCCCGAAAGCATTTTTAAACTTGGAGAAAATGTTCTGGAAAACAGTCCTCTCGCGGTACTTGAATACAAAAAATAAACTATTTTAGTCTATGTTTTTCTTTGATAAAAACTTGACATTCTCCGAAAAAAGCATATTATAAATGTGTATACAGACAGAATTTTAACAAAGTTGATTTTGCCTGTTTGTAATTTTATTTTATTCATTTATTACTAGGAGGATGTATATGTTTAAAAAATTCACCAACGGATGTGTCCGCGTAGTCAACAGATGGCTTCCTGATCCATTCCTGTTTGCAATCATTCTTACAATTGTAGTATTCATCGGCTCCATGCTGGGAACTCATCAGGGACCTATCACCCTGCTCACCGCATGGGGTAACGACTCCGGTTTCTGGGGACTGCTCGGTTTCGCAATGCAGATGGCTCTGGTTCTGGTTCTCGGTTCTGCAATGGCTTCAGCTTCTGTATGCAAGAGAGGTCTCGGAGCAATTGCAAATGCTGCCAAGGATAAGAAAAGTGCTATTCTCATCGTAACCTTCGTTTCCACAATCTGCTGCTGGCTCAACTGGGGCTTCGGTCTTATCGCAGGCGCTCTCCTTGCCAAGGAAATCGCCCGCAGAGTAAGAGACGTTGACTACCCTCTGCTTATCGCTTCAGCTTATTCCGGATTCGTAATCTGGCACGCAGGTCTTTCCGGCTCCATTCCTCTTCAGATGGGCGCTGAGGGCGGCACCACTATTCTGGATGTAAATTATTTTGCTGCTACAAGTGAAACTATTTTCCACCCTGTTAACTTAGGAATGTGTGTAATTATTCTGCTCACAATGCCGCTTGTTAACTGGGCAATGCACCCTGACACAGAGCACACAATCCTTGTTGATCCTGCTGTTCTGGTTGAGGATGAAGAGAAGGTTTACACAATCAATACCCCGGCTGAAAAAATTGAACACAGCAAGGTTCTGTGGTTCATCGTTTTAGTTCTGGGCTTCGGATACATAGTATACAACTTTGCTGTAAAGGGCTTCAATCTCAGCCTAAACATCGTTAACATGATATTCCTGTTCCTTGGTGTAGCTCTTCACGGAGATCTCCGCAAGTACGTTGACGCTATCGGTGATGCTGCCGGCGGTGCTGCAGGTATCCTTCTCCAGTTCCCGTTCTACGCAGGTATCATGGGCCTCATGATTGCAAAGAACGGCGACGGTGTTTCCCTTGCAGGAATTATCGCTGACTTCTTCGTAAGCATTTCAAACGATGTTACCTTCCCGGTATTCACATTCTTATCCGCAGGTATAATAAACTTCTTCGTACCTTCAGGCGGCGGACAGTGGGCAGTTCAGGCTCCTATCGTAATGCCTGCAGCTACTCAGATGGGTATCGAATACGGTCGTGCAGCAATGGCTATCGCATGGGGCGACCAGTGGACCAACATGATTCAGCCGTTCTGGGCACTTCCTGCACTTGGTATCGCAGGCCTGTCTGCTCGTAACGTAATGGGTTATCTGGTAGTAGTACTGCTGTACACAGGTGTCATAGCCTGCCTCGGCTTCGTGGTATGGGGACTTCTGTTCTAGGTAACGTCCGATTCGAAGACTAACTGAATGACAATGCAAAAGGCGGCTTGCTGGAGCCGCCTTTTTGAATCCACATTATTACCTGTTTTTCTTATATATCACCCACAGCCCTTTGAGCAGCAGGTCCTCGTCAAGTATTATTTTTTTTCTGCAGAAAGGTGCTATAACACGTGCCAGCCCTCCTGTAGCAACTGCCGTAACAGGACATCCCATGTCCTCCTCGATTCTTTCGATAATTCCGTCAATTGCAGCTGCGTTGGAATAGATTACACCGCTTTTCATACATTCGATGGTGTTACGTCCGATGAGCTGCTTAGGCTCGTCCAGGCTTATATTGTTTAACTGCGATGCATTTCTGGCCAGAGCATTGAGAGCTGTATTCACGCCCGGATAAATCATACCGCCGATGTAGTTTTTCTTTTCATCCACTACACATACGGTCGTCGCAGTACCCAGA